>NZ_JBHWUU010000115.1:0-24209 GCF_042737375.1 Streptomyces sp. NPDC060000 | reverse complement strand
GGCTCCGCATCCGCTATGAGATACGCGCCGACCTCCACCTCGGCCTGCTCCAACTCGCCTGCAGCATCATGTGTTTGAGGCGACTCCGGACCTCATTCTGAAACGATCAGTTACGGGGAGCAGCCATGATCGGCATCCTTCCGGGTCTTCGATTTCTCCATCAAACCCGGGGCGATTCAGTTTCTGGGTTTGCCAGCCATCACGGCGTCCTCACTCACATGCGTGACATGATCACTCGTAAGCACACAGCCGAGACTGCACTTGGTCTGTTTCTGGTTCCTCCACGGTGTGGCAGCTACCCGGACACGCGCCCATAAGGTGCCATTGGTGTATGAGGATTACCCCTCGCCGTGGGCGACACCAGCGTGCCGCGCACCGCCGGGAGGCACTCCGGCGACAAGCGGCACGCCTGTCAGGTGGGGGCCGCAGATCGGACCGCAGCCGGGACGGGCGGACGGTCCTGGTGGTAGCCGCTCTGCCTGGCATGACGGCCCTCGTGGCCTTGTTGTTCACCTGGATGTCAGTGGGACAGGCCCGGACTGAGTTGCAGATCGCTGAACAGGGGCAGATCACTAACCGCTTCAACGCCGCAGTCCAGAACCTGGGCTCTCAGTCTGTGGACGTGCGCTTCGGCGGGATCTACGCCCTGCAGCGGATCATGCAGGACTCTTCCCGGGACCAACCCGCCATCGTGGAAATCCTGTGCGCTTTTGTGCGGCAGAATGCGCGCGTTCCTGCGGGTGGCTTCGACAAGATCAATGTTGATGATCTCGTGGATGGCCGTAAGGATCCACCGCCGACTGACATCACCGCCGTGATGAACGTGCTGAGGAAGCGATCACCCGAGCGTGACCGCGATGTCTACCTGCAACTTTCCGGGGCTGAGCTCCGACACTTGGGGTTGGCCGGGGTATCCAGGCGAGCAAATCTGAGTGACGCTGATCTCAGGGCAGCTGATCTGACCGGTGATCTGCGCGAGAGCTATTTCACCGACGCGAACCTGTCCCATGCCTGGGTCCAAAAAGCCGACTTGACGCGTGCCTATTTTGGGTGGGCGACCCTGGACAACATCTTGATGACTCGGACGAAGCTGGTCCATGCAGATTTCACCGAGGCGAACTTGCGCGATGCTGACTTGAGCGGGGGTCCCGATCCGAATGACCTGACCGGGGCAGTCTTCTTCGGTACGGACATAAGGGATGCAGTGCTTGATGGGGCCAAAATGACCGGTGCCATCTTTGTCGAAGCCGACTTGAGCGGGGCGGATCTTATTGGAGCGAACCTGCACGGGGCGCGACTTAGCGCTGCCGACAAGCGCTTGGAAGACGTGCTGCATGCCGAGACCGACGCTGATGCGACCTTGCGGAATGCCGACCTGACAGAGGCGGATCTGACCGACGCCGACCTGCGAGGAGTGGATCTGAGCGGTGCGGACCTTACCAGGGCCGATCTGCGAGGAGCCAAGCTCAACGGCGTGAAACTGACCGGAGCCACAACCACCGGCGTACGAGGACTGTCGCGATCTCTACTCTCACAGACCAAGTCCTGATCACCAGTACTCCACAATCAGTTTCTTCCCAACGTGGCGCCCGATCTTGCGTGTAAGCGACTGGCACTGGTTTGCCGACCAGTGGCCCACCAATCATCGTGCATTGAGCCTTTTCAGCGTTGCCTCTCCAGGGTGAGGACGGCCTTGGCGATGACGGTCATGCGGTTGGGGCTGATGCGAGCCTTGCGGAAGATCTGCCAGGACTTCAGCTGTCGGCGATCAAGTTTTTCCCCACTTGGGGTGGTTTGAGCGTCACGTAATTCCTCATGCCGAATTCTCCTAATTGTCCATGGGTGCGGCGGTGTTCGGGATCGAGGGACCTGGTCATCGCGGAGGCGCGTGGGCGGCCCTGGGCCTGTGGTTCGGAAGGCCGATGGTCAGCCCGGATGGCAAGGAGAACGTTCGTCGTGGTCGACATCACCGAGATCTACATCCACTGGTACGCGGGGCGCTCGAAGAGCGCGCGAGAGGCATTGAACTCGTCGATCGGGCAGACCAGTCGGACGCCGAACGCGGCCTCGATCTCGGCCGCCTTGCGGGCCTGCAGGAACCGGTGGAATCTCTTGAAGATCTGCACATACTCGCGCCGGGTGGACGTCTTACGGCCCTGGACCGCGAGGTCGCCGACCACGCGGTCGATATCCTCGGGCGTCACCTCCCACGCGGGCCGCCCCAAGGCTTTGAGGGTCCGCTCCAGCAAGCCGACGTCGTTGTCGATGGTCACCGGGCTGAACCCGCGGGCCCGCCACGAGGCAACGAACGCGTCGACGTACGCGGTCTGGAACTGCCACGGATCCGTCGTCACCGGCGCCTGCGGAATGGCCCCGCCCGCGAGACAGCGGGGCCAGCAGGCAGGCTGGTGTTCATCACGAACATCGTGTAGCCGGACCAGGCCCCGTAGTCGGTTCCGTCGTAGGTCCGCAGGCGGAAGCGCAGATGCTTGTCAGCCGGGAAAGCGGAGGCGGACGGGACGGTGAGGGTGGAGGTGAAACCGGACGCCACCGTCTTGCCGTACGCCGTGTACGAGTACGTGGTGTCGGCGTAGACCGGGTCCGCGGTGATCTCGTACTGCGCCTGGGCGTTGCCACCATCCGCGTCCGTCACCTTCGCCGACAGGTACGGAGTCAGGGAGGTGACGTACCGCTTGCCGTTGTAGGCCTTGACCTGCGACGGCGAGATCGCGACTGAGGAGGCGGCCGCGTACGAGTTGTAGGTCACCACGAGCTTCGGCGCGTAGCCGGAGGTGGTGTAGTTCGCCGAGCGAAAGCGGCGCCAGGTGGTGGAGTCCTTTTCGTTGTCGGCGCTGATCTGGAGGCCGTAGTTGGCTGAGCCGTTGGCCCATGCCTGCGCGATCGACTGCAGGTTCCAGTTCGACCAGTTCGCAGGGCAGTTCGAGTTGTAACCCCAGTGGCTGGTATTGGAAGCCACGCCCGTGGTGGTGGACGGCTGTGCGCCCCAGACGATCGCGGAGGAGGACCACGAGGATGTGATCTGCTTCGCCACTGTGGCAGCCCCAGAGGTGCTGCAGGTCGCCGAGTAGTAGTTGTACAGCGACATCGTGGCCGCAGTGATGTGCTTGCCGACGAACTTCGCCACGTCGAACTTCAGATACGACCGGGCCACATCGCTGCCCGAGTCGTAAGTGCCCGACTTAAGCTCCTGCGAAGAGAGCTGGGAGTCGGGATAGTCAGGGCTCTGCACCCAGCTGTCCGTCGTCACCGTCAGAGTCGTGGTGGGGTCAACTATGACCGGATAGGTCGCGGTTGCGAGGAAAGCCTTGTCCGGGGCCAGCACTAGAATCTGCGACCCGTCCGAGGCGGTCTCGACCTTCGTCGCGACCCGCTCCTGATGGGCGGACTCACCAGACGCCTCATCTTTGGAGGCGTCCCACATCATCGGAGCCGGCGCTTCGGCCACCAGGTCTCCGCTGGTGTTCTTCAGCAGCAGGTGTCCAGACTCGGCCTGGGACAGCTTCAGCGGGCGAGCGACTCGTTGAGGACCGCCGCCGAGACGGGCGCCTACGCCACCGTGTGGTCCGTACTCGAGGCCGCGCTGCCCGGCCTGCTGCGCGGCACGCCGGTCCGGGGTGTGGGCGAACTGCTCGCACTCGCCGTGGAGTGCGTGTCGCGCTGCGCGGCCAAGGGTGAGGTCGCCGAGGTCACGGCGCTGGCCGAACGCACGGGATCGAGCAGGGCGGTGAAGAACGCCAGGCTGCTGCGCGACGCCCTGCGCTGACTCGTGCCGCCCTCAGGCTCGTGGCTCCAGCACACGTCGACATGCGAGCACACCGGCACGCCGGCGAGGAGGGTCCCGCCCGCCGTGAGGAGGCTCGGGGTGGCGCCGGCGGTCGTACGCGACCTGCGCCGGGTTGCGCGGTCCGGCCCCGGGACAGGAACCGGTCGACGCATGGGGGGAACGTCAGTCGAGCAGGCCGTGGCGCATCGCGTTCGTCACCGCCGCGGTTCGGTCGTCGACACCCAACTTGCCGAAGACCCGCAGCAGATGGGTCTTCACCGTCGACTCGCCGATGAACAGGCGGCGGCCGATCTCCGCGTTCGTGCACCCCTGCGCAACCAGCCGCAGCACCGCCGTCTCCCGCTCGGACAGCCGCGGGCGTTCCGGTCGGGTGCGCAACTGGTCCACCAGGCGGGCCGCCACCGTCGGCGCCAGCACCGTCTCGCCCCGCGCAGCAGCCCGTACCGCGTTCGCCAGTTCGCCCCGTGGCAGGTCCTTCAGCAGGTAGCCCGCCGCCCCCGCCTCCACGGCGCGCAGGATGTCGCGGTCCGTCTCGTAGGTCGTCAGGACGATCACCCGGCAGGGCAGTCCCGCCGCGCTCATCCGCATGATCGAGTCCACGCCCCCGCCGTCGGGCATCCGCAGGTCCATCAGCACGATGTCGGGGCGCAGCTCCGCGGCCAGTGCTTCGGCCTGCGGTCCACTCGACGCGTCGGCGACCACCTCCAGGTCCTCTTCGGCGCTCAGCATGGCCCGCAGACCCTCCCGTACGACGGGATGGTCGTCGGCCAGGACGATCCGGATCACCATGGGCTCCTCGGGGGCGGTACGGGCAGGCGGACGGTCACGGTGGTGCCGTCGCCGGGTGTGCTGTCGACAGAGGCGGTGCCGCCCACCTCGGTGGCCCGGGCGCGCAGTCCCGCCAGACCGTAGCCTCCCGTCGCCGTGTGCGGGTCGAAGCCGCAGCCGTCGTCCCGTACGGACACGGTGAGGGCCTCGTCGGCGTACGTCAGGGTGATGCCTACCGTGACTGAACTCCCCGCGTGTCTACGAGCGTTGGCCAGTGCCTCCTGGCAGGCGCGCAGGGCCACCACCTCGGGGCCGGCCGGCAGCGGACGTACGGCACCGGTCATCCGCAGTTCCGTCTCGTGGCGTGCGGCCAGCCGGCGCAGGGCGTCCGGCAGCGAGGCGCCGTGCAGGTCGGCGGGCGCGCCTCCGGCGACCAGAGCGCGTGCCTCGGCGAGGTTCTGCCGGGCCGTCTCGTCCATCAGGGCCAGGTGGCGTCGGGCCTGCGTGATGTCGTTGTCCAGCTCCGCCTCGACGGCCTGCACCAGCATCAGCAGACTGGTGAAACCCTGGGCGAGGGTGTCGTGGATCTCCCGGGCCATCCGCTCCCGCTCGGCCAGCGCGCCGTGCTCGGCCGACAGCCGGGAGATCTCGTGGCGGCTCGTGTCCAGCTCCGCGATCAGCGCGGCCCGTTCCTGGCTCTGCTCGATGATGCGGATGATCCAGGTGCCGACGGCCGTCGAGAAGACGAAGGTCACCACCGCGAACATCCCGTTGAAGAAGACGGCCTCGTCGCCGGGCCACCACACCAGCGCCCACCCGACCACGGGGACGAGGTTGATGACGGCCACAGTCACCAGCGCCCACCGGATGCGCAGCGTCATGAAGCACTGGGGGACGAGCGCGAAGGTCATCAGCCGGGTCTCGCCCACGAGGATCGCCGATGGCAGGAACAGCGCCATCGCCGCCACCAGGTAGCCCAGTGCGCGCCCTGGGTCCGGCGGATCCTCCCGCAGGATGGGGCGCCCGACGCACACGAACAGCGGGATCAGCAGAACCAGCAGCGCCGCCGCGACCAGCCTGACCGGCCGGCCCGGATAGGCCGTGCCGAGCACGAACACCAGGGTGGCCAGCCAGACGAACGTGAAGTAGCTGTCCCAGATCCGGAACGAGCGGTCCCAGGTGTACGCGCCCCCGGCCCGTTCCGGCTGGTTCATCCGTCGCGCCGGTTCTTCCACCGGAAGGTCAGCAGACACAACAGCAATCCTCCGACGCACCAGGCCCCCAGCACCAGGGCTACCCGCCCGAATTCCCAGCCGCCGGTCTGCTCCAGGACCTGCGCCGACTCCGGAAGGAAGACCCCGCGCAGTCCCTGACACATCCACTTCAGCGGGAACAGGGCACCGATGTTCAGCATCCAGCCGGGGATGGTGTCGATGGCGATGTACACCCCGGAGATGAACTGCAGCACCAGGAACGGGAGTACGACCACCGAGGTGGCGCTCTTGCCGGACTTCGGGACGGAGCTGACGGCGATGCCGAGCAGCGCGCACGCCGTGAGGCCCAGCACGAAGATCCAGGCGAAGTCGAACAGGCGGCCCGGGTCCGTGGGCAGATCGACGTCGTAGAGGGTCGCGCCGACGAGCAGCAGGATCGCCGTCTCCAGCAGTCCGGTGACGAGGACCAGCCAGATCTTGCCGAGGAAGTACGCCGCCGGCGGCATGGGTGTGCCGCGCAGTCGGCGCAGCACCTTCTCGTCCCGCTCGATGGCGATCGAGATGCCGAGCGACTGGAAGCTGGTCGACATGATGCCGGCGGCCATCATCGCGGGGACGTACAGCTGCGAGGCGGTGATGCCCGCTCCGCGCACGTCGTCCCGGAAGATCGACGCGAACAGGAACAGGAACACCACCGGAAAGGCGAAGGTGAACACCACCTGGTCGCGCTGCCGGAAGAATTGCCTGAGCTCCAGGACGCCACGCCCCAGACCCAGTCGCCATGCTCCGGGCAGCCGGTCGGCGTGCGTCTTCGTGCGGGTGCGTACGACGGTCGTGGTCATCGGGCGTCCTCCTGTCCGGTCAGCTGGAGGTAGACGTCCTCCAGTGTGGGGCGGCTGATCCGCAGCCCCGGTATCTCGCCGTCGAAGCGCCGCATGAGCTCGGCGACGGTCCGGGTAGGCGTGTCCGTGCGCTCCGCGCGTGTGGCGCCGTCCGGCTCGGTCCACTCCACGGTGGCCTCGGTGCCGTACCGCTCGCGCAGGGCCTTCGGTTCGCCCTCGGCGACGACCCGGCCGCCGACGACCACGGCCAGCCGGTCGGCGAGCGTCTCCGCCTCCTCCAGATAGTGCGTGGTCAGGAGGATGGTGGTGCCCTCGTCGGCCAGTTTGCTGATCAGGTCCCAGAACTGGCGCCGGGCCGCCGGGTCGAAGCCGGTCGTCGGCTCGTCCAGGAGCAGGAGTTCGGGGTCGCCGATCACCCCGAGGGCCACGTCCAGCCGCCGGCGCTGCCCGCCGGACAGCGCCTTGATCCGGCTGCCGGTCTTCGCCTCCAGACCCACCAGGCCGATGACCTCCTCAGGGTCCCGTGGCCTCGGGTAGTAGCGGGCGAAGTGCCGCACGGTCTCGCCGACCGTCAACTCGGCGGGGGCGGATTCGTCCTGCCAGACGATGCCGACCCGCGAGCGCCACGCACGCGTGCCGTGCGCCGGGTCCGCGCCCAGGACGGACACCTCGCCCGCGTCCCGGGAGCGGTTGCCCTGGAGGATCTCCACCGTGGTGCTCTTGCCGGCCCCGTTGGGCCCCAGCAGACCGAACACGTCACCTCTGCGGATGCCGAGGTCGATGCCGTCGACCGCGGTCACGTCGCCGTACCGCTTGCGCAGTCCACGTACGTTCACCACGAGTTCGTTCGCGTGTGTCGTCATACCGATCAGCTTCGGCGGGAACCGGACGTTCCGGCACGACCGTGCGTACCTCCTTGTGTCCACCGAACGGCGGACACGCGTGTGCGGCGTGCGCAGCCAGTGCGTGCACCGTTCGACCGTGTGTCCGAGATGTGCATATCTGACCCTATTCGTGTTTTCCTTGCCCATAGAGGCGAATGCCCGGGATCCCGCATCGGGGTGTCATCGGGAGAGTCAAAGACACAAAACTGTTGACTTGTTTCAGAAGGCGCATCGCACTCCGGACACGACAGAGGGACGGAGGTGTCATGGCCGGCGTACCGCACACGTCAGACCAATCAACCCAACGGACTGCAGGGAGAGTTGGGATACCCGCGCAGATCCGCGCGCCGCGCAGGGGAGGGGTCGGCTGGCGCTGCTTCGGCGATGCCCGCGCCACCCTGATGGCACCTCAGCTGCTGCTTCTCCAGGTCTCGCACCCCGTGGTCGGGGCAGGCGTCGCCGACCACAGCAACTTCCGCGCCGAGCCCTGGCCCCGCCTGATCCGGACCCTGCTCTCCCTCACCACGGTCGTCTACGGCGGCCAGGAGGCGGCCACCGCCGAGGCGTGCCGCCTTCGCCACGTGCACACAATGAAGGGCACCGACTCCCGGGGGCGCCACTACCACGCCCTCGACCCCGAGGCGTACCACTGGGTGCACGCGACCCTGGTCAAGGGCCCCGTGGACGCGCAGCACCTTTTCGGCAAGGGCATGTCGGCCGACGAACTGGACGAGTACTACCGCGGTATGCGGGACGTGGGCCGCGTATGGGGCCTGAAGGAGCATCACCTTCCACCGGACTGGCCGTCGTTCCTCGACTACTACGACGACATGGTCACCCATCGCCTGGAGTTCAACCAGTCGGTCCAGGACGTCCTCGACGAACTCGTCCGCCCAGCCAAGCCGTTCCGCCGACTGCCCGGTCCGCTCTGGTCGTCCTTCGCCCGACTCGCCGCGCACTACGCCCTGTTGGTCACCGTGGGCACCCTGCCACCCGTCCTGCGTGAGCGGCTGCACCTGACCTGGAGTGCCCGGCAGGAACGCGCCCTGCGCCGCTTCGCCCGCGTCGTACGTCTCACGACGGCCCTCGTGCCCCCGCCGCTGAGGATCACCGTCTCCCTCGCCCTCGCCTACTGGGCCACCCACCGTCCCGGCACCGACCCCGCCACCCGACGGCCCCTGGGAGCGTGGTGACGTGAACGCCCGCCCCGAAAACCCCATCGCCGCCGCCCGGCCCGGCCGGGGCGACCCCGGTACCCGCCCCGACCCGGCCCCGTTCGGCCCGGGCACGATCCTCTGAAACATCGCCGGTGACGTACGGCTGCTGCTCTCCCTGCCGGCCGCCGTCGTGCTCCAGGTCCGGGACTAGCTGGAGAACACGGTGGTCGTACGTGAACTGCTCGACCCGCGGCGGCCCGTTCCCCCGCCCGACGGCTCGGGTGTCCTCATGCGCCGGCTCCGGCCCCTGTTCCACCCGCCCCTGGCCCGGCTCCACGTGTTCGTCACGCTCGGCCTGCTGCCGCCCGTCGTCCGCGGCCACCTGGGGCTGACATGCACGCGAGCGCGGGATGCGGCGCCTGGGCGCCGTCGTCCGCACTGTGGTCCCGCTGCCGCCCGAACGCCTGTGCTACCTGCCCGCGGCCCGCGCCGCCCGCCGCGCCACCCGCGCCTGAGCCCGGCCCCCGCCGTCGCGCCGCCCGGGACGGCATGGGCCGGGCCGGCGGGATCAGGAAGCCGACTCGGCTTCGAGCTCCCGCTTCAGGTTGCGCAGCGTCCTGGCGATGTTGCCCTCCTGGAAGTCGGCGAACGTCCGGCCGCCGGTGGCGACCCGGTCGAAGGCATTGGCGACGACCGACGGTCAGGCCCGCCGGTCGTCCGTCCAGGACTCCGTGACGCGCGTGGCACCGCCTTCGCGCTCGAAGCGGTACTCCCAGGTGGCGATCGGGCCGCGCAGCCGGGGCCGCTTCAGGACGCCGGGTTCCACTGCTCCGGTCTGGACTGGTTCCCTCGTAGGGGTGGGAAGGTTGCTGGTCAGCCGGGGTTCGGCAGGAGTGCAAGACGTTCGAGGGCGGTGGTCACCTCATCGGTCCAGGGCCAGTGGCGGGCGAGGCGGAGGATGCGGCGTCGGCCGGTGGTGACGAGTTGCCCGGCCGCGGAGAACAAGCGGAACCGCAGACGGCGGGGCTCCCAGAGGCGGGCCTGGCCGGTCAGGGCGAGCATGGGCATCCAGGCCAGCAGGTCGAGAGCGAGCTGGACGATCTCGAGCCAGATCTTGTTCTGCGCGGTGTCGTGCAGGGGCAGGTTGCGCAGGCCGGTCGCGCGGGCGGCCCTGATCCGGTCTTCGGCCCGGGCCCGCAGGCGGTGACGGAGCTCGAGCTGGGCGATTGGGCGGTCGGCGGTGTTGGTGGCAAAGCACGTGACCCGCATGCCATCCGCGTCGGTGATCCGCAACTGGGCACCGGGATGCGGCCGTTCCCTGCGAACGATCAGCCGTATGCCCTTCGGCCAGCCCTGAAGGATGTCGCCGGCGAGTTCGGCGACCCACGCTCCGTCGCGGACCTCGCCGCCGGTCTCGAGGGCCGGGGTCCAGGCCGATGCCGGTATTTTCAGGACGTGCTGGTGGATGGCCCCGGTGATCACCATGCCGACGGAGAAGGACAGCCAGCGTCCGCGCCGGGCGAGCCAGGCCACGAACTCGTGGGTGCCTCCCGCGGAGTCGCAGCGGATCAGGGTCTGCCGCCCGCGCCGGTACTTCTTCGGCAGTTGGTTCAGGGCGAGGCGGGTGGCCTCGATGTGGTCGGCGGCAGTGTTCGAGCCCGCGTTCCCGGGCCTGAGCAGAGCGGCGACGGGTTCGCCGGTCCCGCCCGGCCCGTGGTCGACGAACCCCATCAGCGGGTGGTGACCGTAGGTCTTCTTCCAGGTCGGGGCGGCATCCTCCTTGTCGGAGTGGGAGACGACCAGGACGACCCGCTGCCGGTCTGGCTGTGGTCCTCCAAGACCGGGATGACCGGCGCGGACGTCGATCTGCGCTGGCAGGCGTTCCTGCGCCGCTTCGATCTTGAACACACCTTCCGCATGATCAAGCAGACGCTCGGCTGGACCCGGCCGAAGGTCCGTACTCCTGAAGCGGCGGACCGCTGGACGTGGCTGGTCATCACCGCCCACACCCAACTCCGGCTCACCCGCCCTCTCGCCGAGGACCTCCGCCGCCCCTGGGAGAAGCCCGCGGAGCCCGGCCGGCTCACTCTGGCCCGGGTCCGCCGAGGGTTCAGAAACCTCCGCCCCGCCTTGAGCTGCCCCGCCCGTGCACCGAAACACACCCGGCCAGGCCCCGGCAGACCGCTCGGCTCCAAGAACCGGCGACTTCGCCACCCGCTACGACGTGGGCAAAACCGAGAAACGACCCGAGACGATCACCGAACGCGACCAGACCAGACCATAAAGAACAAGCTGAGCTTGACGCGGCCGGCCTCGCCCTGGAGGACGTCGCCGGGCTGGTCCAGGAGCTCGTTGCCGGGCAGGCCGCGACGGTGGGGAGCCTGCTGTGACGGCACAGCTCGCTCTGGGCACCTACCGGTGCCGGGCGATCCCGGAGGCGGCCGTCCGTGCGGCCGCCTCCGGCACGCAGTGGATCGACACCGACCCCAACTACGCCACCGGCCGCGCTCATGACTTGCTGGCCCCGGCCCTGGCCGCCCACCCGTCTCTGCGGATCGCGACGAAGGCCGGTTACTTCACCGCGGCCACCGGTGCCGATGCCGTGAACGACGGTGTCCTCACCGAGGACCAGGCCATGGTCGGGCACAGCCTCACCCCGGGCTACGTGCGCTGGCAGACCGGCCGCAACCGCGAGCAGCTCGGGCGCGAGCGGCTGGACCTGGTCCTGCTGCACAACCCTGAGCGCGCCCACCCCGGCGACCGCCTGGCCCTGCACCGCGCGATGCGGGAGGCGTTCGTCGTCGAGGAAGCCGTGGCAGCCGGGCACGTGGCCGGGTACGGCATCGCCACGTGGGCGGGCCTGGAAGAAGAGGCGTTCACGGTGGGAGAGCTGCTCACCCTGGCCACCGAAGCCGCGAGCGGCCGACACCACCTGGTCGCGGTCCAGATGCCGGTCAGTCTGGTGATGATGACGCCGATCGCGCAGGCCCTGGACGGCCGGGGGCCGCTCCCGGCCGCCGCAGGGGCGGGGCTGCGGGTGATGGCCTCGCATACTCTCGGGTAGGTGTGTCGAACAACATGCCTCTGACATGCACCACGGGATCGGGGGTAGGGGCGCGCCTGAAATGTGGAATGAGGGCGAGGCCAGTTGCGATCCCACGCCGACGATGACGGCTGCACGGAACCGGGCGAGCACCTGCTGAGCGCCGGCTATGCCCTGGACGGAGAAGACGGCTGCATCGCCGATGCCCGCCACCACGCCCTCGCCTTCCTCGACCAGGCCCACACTGACCATCACCTGCCCGTGTCCGCCCGCGCGCGACCTCACCCAGCTGGTCGTCAGTGAACTGCAACGCCCTCAAGTACGCCCCCGGCCCGGTCCTGATGGAACTGCGCATCACCGTCCGTGCCGTGGACGTCGTCGTGTGGGACAGCGACCCCGCCGTCCCCGCGGCCCGGCCCGCCGACCCCGACCGGATCGGCCAGCACGGCCTGGAGATCGTCAAGGCCGTCACCGAGAACCTGTTCATCGCGCGGGAGCCGGTCGGCAAACGCATCACGGCCCGCATCGCCCTGACCGACACCCCTAGCAATGGCGCCGCCCGCCGCTGATAAGCAGTCACCCTGGCGGATTCAGTCGGGCGTGGAGGCCCATGTCGTCGATGTCTCGGAGCGCGCGATCCAGTATCCCCGACAGTTCTGGCCCGAAGCTGCTGCTCATGTGCGGCCGGCCAGGCAGATGCAGCGTGCTGCGCGGCTACGCCGAGGCTGCTGGGAAGACGGGGAATTGGGTTCCGTCCCGTGTGCCCCGAGCCGGGACGGGAGCTATCAGGGGCCAACAGGTGCATGCGTTTCAGGGATTCCCTCACGTCCCCCTGCCGGCCCCGGTCCCCGATCTTCAGGAGGGGAGGGCGGCCTGAAGCGTGGCGTATATCGGCATGAGGTCGTCCAGGCCGACGAGGTGCAGGAGCCGTCGCACAGGCGGGGGAACGTTGGCCAGGCGGAGCCAGCCGTCGCTGTCCTGCGCGGCCCGGTGGGCGTAGACGAGGAAGGAGATGCCGCTGCAGTCCATGAACGTGACGTGTTTGAAGTCGATGACCGTGCAGGGTGCGCATTTCTCGCCTGCTCCGCTGTCGAACGCCCAGCCCACGAAGGGCACGCTGCTGCGGTCGATCTCCCCGCTCAGGGTCAGGACGTGCACGCCGGCAGGGGTGGTGTGCTGGGAGACGGCCAGGGGGGATACGTCCATGGGACCACCTCGTTCTTCCTCCGCAGATCCATGAAACGGAGTCGGTGTCCTCCCCCACGCAAGCGCATGAGCGGTTGTATCGTCAACAAAATCTGGGTTCGTATACCGCACCACTCCACGGGACGGCGCGGGCCGGTGACGAGGGCAGTGAGGCCCTCACCTTGCGGGTGCGTTCCCTGTTGATCAAGGACGCGAGGCAGCCGAAAGACCCCGCGTTGCAGCGCCTGCTGGGTTACCGGGCCGGCAGCACGGTGGCCGACCGCGCCCGCGGCCGATAGCACCCGTGTAACCCGGCTGGTGGCCGAAGCAGCCGTCGACCGCGTCCCCGACAAATCCGGTCCCGACGTCATCGGCCGCGCCTCGTGATTCCACGTGCTCGAGTGCAGCCGGCCGGTGTGAGGTGCCGGGGTGTGGCTGGGGTCCGGTGGTTGGAGGTGCAGATTCCGCTGCTTCACCGGGCCCCAGCTATGGGGTCTGGTGCCCGGGAAGGTGGGGGATACGCGGTTTGTCGGAAGGGCTGTCGTGCGGCGGGACATGGCTGTGGGCCCCCGGGTGTCTCCGGGGGCCCACAGGGCCAGCTGCTGGTGTGGTGGGTTACCAGCGATACCAGCGGCCCTTGCGGCCGCCGGTGTCTGCGCTGCGCATGACGAAGCCCAGCAGCCAGACGGCCAGCACGATGACGGCGATCCACCACAGTGCCTTGAGCGCGAAGCCCGCGCCGAAGAGGATCAGGGCCAGCAGAAGAACGAGAAGCAGGGGAACCATAGTTATCAACCTCCGTTGCTCCTGGTGCCCGGCGAATCGAAGAGCACACGGCTGATTCACCTGGTTTCTTCACCGCTCTTGCGGGCACTGGAACCGGATTCTCCACCGGCGTTCGCCAGATCAAACGGTCAGGCGGAGTCCCCGACGATGACGACACGGTCGCCGTGCCAGGTGGGCGTCTCTCGACCTGGTGGACGGAGTCGAAGAGGGGTCGGCGGCCTTGTCGAAAATGAGGCCGTGGCCAGGGCGCAGTGCGTGCCCTGCCAAGCGGTGACCGGGGACCAGGCTCGAGAAGCGCTGCGGCTGTTGGGATGAGGTGATTTTCGGCGTCTCGTGGTGGCCGCATGCGTTTGTCGGGGGGCGCGGTTGATTGGATCAGCAGCTCGCATCGGTGCGCACCGCAACGCGATGCGCAAGAAAGCTGATCCCCGCGGGCCCGGGGGATCAGTCATGACCTCCCAGGGCCCGACTCGGGGGGGCGCATCGCCCAGCGACGCCGCGTCCCCGACGTCACGCGGGTGCCGGCTGTGGCACCTCCAGTGCCCGGGGACCTTCCGGGCCAGCTCCGCGACGTGCGGCGGCAGATAACTGTCCAGCGCGGCGACGTCATCTCACAGTCGAGCCCGCTGCCAGTGCAGACACGCCTCGGTGAACAATCGCTGCTCATAGCCTCGGACATCAGCCCGCCTTCCGCATACCCCTGGTCGCGGCAAGCGAGATCCGGTAGATCCGTGCGGAGCATTTCGCGATGCCTGCGCCGGTGAGGTACCGCTCGACCGCGGCCGGGCCCTGCTCGCGCAGCGGGGTGACGCAGCCCTTCCGGACCCCGCCTCCGCCGGATCGTGTGCTCCCACCGGCTAGGGCAGCAGAGGGGACAACCGATACGATGGCGGAACATTCAGCCCAGCAGACGGGCCCCGTCGCAGGTGGAGCCGACGGCCGGAGGGAGACGGTGAAGGCTGTGGTGGGGACGAAATGATCGCCTACAGCCCCCGCGAGCGCGCGGTCGACGACGTGGGCCATGGTGATCACCTGTGTCTGGCGTTCACCGATGACGCCGAGCAGCGCCGGGTGGTGACGGCCTATCTGCTGGGGGGCCTTGAGCGCGGCGAGCGGGTGATGTACTTCGCCGACCAGAACACGCCCGGGCAGGTCCTTTCCTGGCTGCGCGAGGCCGGAACGGATCCGGAAGCGGCACTGGACAGCGGCCAGCTCACGGTGACCACGGCCGACGACAGCTACCTGGCCGAGGGGCCCTTCGACCCCGATGCCATGGTGGCCAGCCTGCAGAGGGAGGTCTGCGACTCCCTCTCGGCCGGCTTCACGGGCTTCCGGGTCAGCGGTGAGACGACCTGGGCCCTGCGGGACATTCCCGGAGTCGACCGGCTGGGCGAGTACGAGACGAAGGTGAACGAGGTGTTCGCCGGACAGCGCGCCTCGGCGATCTGCCAGTACGACGCCCGCCTCTTCGACTCTGCCTCCCTGCACGGCTTCGACCAGTGCCATCAAGGAACCGTGGAGCAGCAGCCGCTGTACGCCAGCTCGGTGTTGCGGCTGGTGCCGTCCCTGCGCAACGGACAGCGGTCGCTGCGTGTGGTGGGTGACGTCGACTACCAAGCCGCCCCGGCGCTGGCTTGCGCGCTGGAGGAGGCCCTGGGCTGGCCGGGCGACATCACGATCGACATGAGCGCCCTTGAGTTCATCGACCTGGCCGGTGTACGGGCGCTGGTTCGTACCGCCGAGCGGCTACCCGCGGGACGCAGGCTCCACGTGGTGGACCTGGAGCCGATGCTGAGCGAGGTCATCCACGTCGTCGGCTGGGACCAGATACCGTCCCTGACCGTCACCGCGCGGGGGGTGTACGCATGAGTACCATCACAGCACCGCACCACGACACCGCACCGCACCTGACCCATCAGGGACTGATCTACGGCAGCGACGAGGCGTTCCTGACCGCGATGGCGCCCTTCTGCCTGGATGGCCTGGAAGCGGACGACGCCGTCCTGGCGGTGACCACCCGGCACAACATCGGCCTGCTGCGCCAGTCGCTGGGAGATGCGGCCCGGCAGGTCGAGTTCATCGACGCCGACGACTGGTACCACACGCCCGGGCGCACGCTGGGGGCCTACTACCGCTACGTCGACCAGCGCACGACGGGCGGCCGGCACCGGCAGGTGCGGGTGATCGGCGAGCCTGTGTGGCACGGTCGCGACCCGCTGGAGACGGCCGAGTGGACCCGCTACGAATCGGTTATCAACGTCGCCTTCGCTGACTGCCCGGCATGGATCGTCTGCCCCTACGACACCCGCGCCCTGCCGGATGACGTGGTGGCCGATGCGCGGCGCACCCACCCCGAACTGGTGACAGGCCCCTGCGCAGAGGCCAGCCGCCACTACGCCGCCCCCGACACCGGCCTCGGACCCTGGCAGCGCCGGCTCACTCCCGTGTCCGCCGACGGCGAGGAGGCCGTAATGCTCTTTGGAAACGACCTGACGGTGGTGCGGGCCTTCGTCGCCCAGACCGCCAACACCCTGGGCATGCCCAGCGACAGGGCGCGGCGGCTGGTGTTCGCCGTCAACGAGGTCGCCACCAACGCCCTCCAGCACGGCGGCGGCCAGGGAAAGGTGACCCTGCGGCGCTCCGGACACCGCATCGTGTGCGACGTCACCAACCCCGGCCAGGCCGCCGGCCTGGACTGGTACCTGGGCTACTTGCCGCCCGACCCCGAGCAGGGACGCGGCCACGGCCTGTGGGCGGTACGCCAGCTGTGCGACCTGATGGAGGTCGACACCAGCCCCAGCGAGACCACCGTGCGACTGCACCTGACCCTGGCCTAACACCCGTTAATGGCGCCTTCGCCGCCGTCGCCGGCCCACAGGCCGAGGATTTCGCGGGTGCCGTCCACCGTGACCGCCGGCGACGTAGATGGGCCGGTTCGCCACCTGCCCGTCGCGCACCTTCACGTGCACGCAGTCGATGAAGATCACCGGATAGACCGGGTCCAGCGGCCGGTTCTGCCACTCGGCCGTCCCGTCCATGACCTTGTCGGTGATGGTCGAGATGGTCTGCTTCGACACGCTCGCGCCATAGACCTCGACCAGGTGGGCGGAGATGTCACCGTGCGTCAGACCTCGCGCGGACAGGGAAAGGACCATCTCGTCGACGCCGGTCAGGCGCCGCTGGCGCTTCTTGACGATCTGCGGCTCGAAGCTGCCGTCGCGGTCACGCGGCATCGTGATCTGAACCGGCCCGACGTCGGTCAGCACGGTCTTGGACCGGACCCTGTTACGGCTGTTGCCGCTGCCGGCACCGGCCGGATCGTGCTTCGCGTAGCCGAGATGGTCGGTGATCTCACCTTCGCGAGCGGACTCCAGCACTCGCTTGGTCAGCTGCTGCAGCAGCCCGCCCTCACCGGTCAGCTGCAGCCCGCTCGCGCGGGCCCGGTCGACCAACTGCCCGATCAACTGCTCGTCCAGCACGTCCGCCGACAACTCGGACGGCCGGACCTCTGTAACCGCCTCAGCCGAGACAGTCACGTCGCTCATCAGGTGCTACTTCCATGATCGGGAGTTACACCGAAGACCGTACAGACCCGAGACGGGACAGCTGGCATGAGTAGATCAGGGATTAGAGGAGGCGGACTCGCTGGTTCCCACAGGATTTATCCGGCCTTGGGTGCCGCCTGCGGCGGGCGGGTGTTGGTGGTGACGATGGTCTTGCCTGCAGTGTCATAGACGGTCACGTTGCGCAGGAAGGCCTTGGGGTGTTTGTCGTTGACGGGTGCGGGTTTGGTGATGCGGGTCTGGGTGTACCAGGCGCCCCAGCCGGGGTTGCCGGCTAGTGTCACCACGGTGGCCCGGCTGGTTCCGCTGAGCGTGCGCACTCGGGCGCCGGCGGGAACACCGTTGCCGACGTAGCCGCCGGACAGCCATGCACGATGGTCGTTGGAGTCCAGGCCTGCCAGGTTCGCGCCGGACTTGCCGCCGGCCAGGGTCTGGCACCAGGGCGTGGTCTCAAAGGAATGCTGCAGGCACTGCTTGCCGTCCACATTTTCACACCCGGCGCCACCACCTGGACCGAGCTCTTCTTCACCGAGCTTGCTGCGGCCTTGACAGCATGCGTCGTGGTGGAGGCGGGAGAGGCCAGCGCAAAGGCTGCCGTCGGCGCACCACCCATAACGGTGACCGCGCAAGCGGCCACGAAAAAATACTTCTTCATCCGGGTCATGGATGAACACTCCTTGCTAACGAGATCCGATCGAAGGGAGCGGTGCCTCTCCACTCCCTACAACGCCATCCACGCCCCCTTCGGGTGACACCCGTCCCCAACTTCTTCCACCGGTTGTCTGCGACGGAGTCCAGCGGCCCCACCAGAACGGCGGGAAGTGGCTCCGCCAAGCGTTCGACTGGCGGGTCCGTAGGTGGCCCGCACACAAGCGCAGCCAGCGAGAAGAGGCCGGCAGGGGCAGGGGTGGCATGTCGGCTACCCGTTCGAGAGGTGGGGCCACTTCCCCGGGGCCGACAAAACCCGCCCAAGACAACCGCTTTCCTCCCGCAGGTTACGGAGTCGCACAGAACTCCATGACGAGGCTCAAACCGACTCAGGACACCAGGACACCAGGACACGGGGTGGCTCATATCAGCGGGGCAATCCGTCATGCTGTCCGAGCCTTGTCATGTAAGCCTCAGGCGCGGGCATCCATGCAGAGCTGCATATGCGTGCGTCCACGCCCGGCCGTGCAGGAACGTGCGGAACTTCCGCCCCCACTCCGGATCGTCATACGGGTGGACCACCGCCCACGGCACCGCCAGGGGTCCTCCAGGAACAGCCCCACGTACCGGACCGTGCAACGGCCTGCTTGGTCAGGGCATCGGACTGCGCGTGATCGCCCGGCAGTTGGGACTGGCCCGTAACACCGTCCGCCGCCTCGCCCACGCGGCGACCGCGGATGAACTCCTCGTCGGACGGTGGACGGGCCGCACCAGCATCCTCGATGCCTTACCTGCACCAACGGTGGAGCGAGGGCTGCACCACGGCCCGCGGCCTGTTCGAGGAGCTCCGCGAGTGCGGATACGAAGTGGCGAGAGCGTCGTCAAGGAGTACGTGCGAAAGCTCCGCGAAGCCTTCCCCACGACGATCCGCCCCGCAGGAATCCCTCGGCGCGGGACGTGACCAGTTGGATCACCCGGCACCCGACCGCCTCAACGACGACCAGGTCCAGCAGCTCAAAGCCGTCCTGGCCCGCTGCCCGGAGCTGGAGCAGACCGCCCAACACATCCGGGCGTTCGCCGAGTTGATGAACAACCGGGAAGGCCGGCACCTCGGCCAGTGGATCGACCG
Source organism: Streptomyces sp. NPDC060000 (assembly GCF_042737375.1). Lineage (NCBI taxonomy): Bacteria > Bacillati > Actinomycetota > Actinomycetes > Kitasatosporales > Streptomycetaceae > Streptomyces > Streptomyces sp. NPDC060000. The sequence goes on along the minus strand of NZ_JBHWUU010000115.1, from coordinate 5,185 downwards.
CGTCCAGGCCGACGACCTGCCCACCCTGCACAGCTTCGTCAACGGCCTCGGCCAGGACCTCGACGCCGTCGTCGCCGGCCTGAGCCTGCGCTACAGCTCCGGGGCCGTCGAAGGCCACAACAACAAGATCAAAATGCTGAAACGCCAGATGTTCGGCCGCGCCAACTTCGACCTTCTGCGCAAGCGTGTCCTCCTCGCGGCATGAGGTCGTTCATGATCGCGGGTTCGGTGACCCTCCGTGGCTCCGGCACTGAAAGTGATCCAGAACCCAGGTTCAGCCGCCGCCGACACTGACGAGACAGGAAGCCGCCGGTAGATTCTTCAGCCGGAACAACACCGTGACCCGGCCTGTCGGAAACCCGACGGACCGGTCACGAGAAGTCTGGGCCACTCACCCCGGGGGCGAGGGCGTGACTCGAGGTTCAGTAGTACTTCTTCTTCGCCCGGTGTGGATGGGCGAGATTTCCTCGACTCAAGTTATTTGAGGTTTACTTGAGGTTGCGAGACCCCAGAGCCCACCACGGGAGCAAGTCGGTCGAATGATTCGAAGTCAGCAATAACTTGATATCTGCACTTCATTCACGAATTCCGACATTTACCCTTCAGTAACCGCAGGTGGGGGGCTGCAAGGGGAAACTCGCACCCATTCAAAAGGGCGTTGACACAACCAATCGCGAGGTGCAACCATCACCGAACATTCACGATTCGGGAGTAGATACGAATGAGACTTAAGTCGACGCTTGGAATCACGGGATCTCTTTTCGCTTGTCTTACGATCGGCATCGCGTCCGCGCCTGAGGCGGCGGCACTGGATTACGAGACGGACCACGCTGTCTACACCACCGTCAACCCTGACTACACGGCTGACGGCTGGTGGTTCCAGGGTGCCGGGAGCAACGGTTACGGAGGCGGGATCTCGGCTTTCAACTCCAACGGCGACAATTGGTGGGTCCTGGACGACCTGGTGGACGGCAAGTCCGTCGCGGTGAAGTGGAAGAACTGGCGCAACGGCGGACTCTACCGGCAAGGCGTATGCATCAACAGCCACAGCGCCCCATCCTGGGCCGTCTGCAACAAGAACTTCTATGAGGACAGCACACTCACGGCTGAGACATGTCTCTATGACGGGGACACGGGTAAGTACTCGGATTGCGACGAGTTCGGCTGGGAGTTCCGGGTCAGCGACGGAAAAACGGTTTAGACGTCGTTTCACTTGGTGAGTCGGCGGTAGTTGACGAGGGCTGCGGCTATGCCGACGAAGGCGAGGAAGTGTTCGGCCTTGCGTTCGTAACGGCGGTGCAGACGTCGGCATCCGGCCAGCCAGGACACCGTCCGCTCGACGACCCAGCGGTGGCGGCCCAGTCGTGTGGAGGACTCGATGCCCTTGCGGGCGATCCGGTGCCGGATGCCGCGCCCGCGCAGCCATCGCCGCAGGTGGGCGTAGTCGTAGCCCTTGTCCGCATGGAGCTTGGCGGGCCGTCGTCGGCGCGGGCCGCGCCGGGAGCGGATCGGAGGGATCCCGCGCACGAGCGGCTGCAGGCCGAGGCTGTCGTGCATGTTCGCACCGGAGATGCCCAGCGACAACGGGAGTCCGTTCCGGTCCGTGATCAGGTGAATCTTCGATCCGCTCTTGCCACGGTCGGTCGGATTCGGTCCCTTCAGTGGCCCCCTTTTGCAGCCCGCACACTGACCGAGTCGATCGCGCACCGCGACCAGTCCAGCTCACCGCGGGCGCCGAGCTCGTCCAGGACGACCCGGTGCAGCCTGGCCCAGCAGGCGGTCGGCAATAGGCCACGATCCGCGCGATAGCGGCGGAGCTGGGCCGCAGCCCCTCCACGGTCAGCCGTGAGGTCCGCCGCAACCGCCACCCCGGAAACGGGCAGTACCGGCCGCACGCGGCCCAGGCCCGCGCCGATGCCCGCCGACCCCGCCCCAAGCCGGGGAAGATCGAAAGGCGACCTGATCATCGGCAAGAACAGCGGCTCCGCGATCGGCACCCTCGTCGAACGCGCCACCCGCTACGTGATGCTCCTGCACCTGCCGAACGGCCGTAGTGCCGAGCAGGTCCGTGACGCGCTCCAGGAGACCGTGCAGCGGCTGCCCGCCCACCTGAAGCGGTCCCTGACCTGGGACCAGGGCAGCGAGATGGCCGAACACCGCTACTTCAGCATCGCCACCGACGTCCCGGTCTACTTCTGTGATCCGGGCAGTCCCTGGCAGCGCGGCTCAAACGAGAACACGAACGGATTGCTGCGGCAGTACTTTCCCAAGGGCACCGACCTGGCCGTCCACAGCCGCGAGCACCTCGACTCTGTTGCCGCCCAGCTCAACGGCCGCCCACGCAAAACGCTCGGCTGGGAAACCCCAGCCGAGCGACTGCATAGACTCCTCGCGGCCTGATCAAACCGACCACGTGTTGCAACGACCCCTAGAAACCGCCGGGACGCGCCGCCGGCGACGATTGCACCGAGGGCGACGGCCGTTCCGGCCCCCTCACGGCCTTTTCACAGCTCGAATGCAATCTTATTACGCCACCATTCTCCGGTGGCTACACTGCCACCATGGCTGTCACCACGATGACCCTGCGGATTCCCGACGAGCTGGCGCCCTCCATCAGGGCGGCGGCCGCGGAGGCCGGCCTGAGCGTGAACGCGTATGTGGTGCGCGCCGCGCGCCGGGCCGCGACCCTCGACGCCGCGCGACACCTCGCCGCGCTCGGCCTGGGCGATGACCTGGCCGGCGAGGGAGACAGCCTGTGAGGCGCGGCGAGATCTGGGAGCTGCCCGACGGCCGGCACGTGCTGCTCATCAGCCTGACGGGCCTGGAAGAGGCCTACGGTGCCGTTCTCGTGATCGTGCTGCATCCCAGCGGGAAATTCCCCGACACGGCGATGTCCGTGGTGATCGGTGACCCGCTCGCGTGCACCGCCGTGGCCGTCAACATCGTCCAGCTGCGGGCCGACCGGTTCGAGGGTGCGAAGTGCCTCGGTCCCGTCGACACCGCGACGATGGCCCGCGTCGACCAGGCGCTGCGCGCCGTCCAGGATCTGTAACCGACGCCAGCCCGTGCCGTCGGGTCGTCACGGCGCGATGCTGGAGAGGTGACCTGAGGTTGTGCGCCCATGGTCATGACGGCGGCGGCGAGCGCGGGGAGGGCGACGATGTTGATCGTCCCCACGCGCCCCCAGGCCCGTCCGAGGCGCGAGTCGGCGTTGTCTAGCAGGGCGGAGGCCGTCAGCCAGGCCAGGTGGCCCAGGCCGAAGTAGATCGGTCCGATCTGTATCGGGACCTCCAAAAGCTTGGGGGCCCCGGTGTAGTGGTAGTCACCGAACGGGAACCCGGTGAAGATGCTGAGGTCCTCGAAGAAGTTGCTGACGGCGAAGGTGACTACGAAGAAGATCAACAGCTGACGCACGCCGTATCGGCGGATCCCGGGGAGGAACGTAGTCCACGACGACGTACTGCTCGTAGTGTGCCTGCGGCGGGCGGGCAGTCCACACGTCTGACTGATCGTCCCAGCACGCGGCCCGCGTGATCCGCTCGTCCTCGTCGAGCTGCTCGCCAAACCACCGCACCAGCTCATCCACGCTGCTCACGCCCCCCGCAGGATCTCGCTCCGCCTCAGGCCAGCGGTCGAACAGTCAGCCCTGACCGTGCTCGTAGTACTTCGAATCCTCCTCGGATCCGGGAGGAGGCGACAGTGATCGTGCTCGTCATGGTTTCCACTCCGCGCGATAGCCGGGCCGATCGGCGTAGGGCAGGGCGAGCAGGTGCAGCAGATCACCGTGCACCTCGTCCCAACCCATGATGGTGGCGTGACTGTCGATCCTGCCGATCATTCGCCGCTTGGCGTCGATCTCCCGCAGCACCCGAGCCGGATTGTGCGCGGCAATGAAGTCCGCGTCACTACGACCCTGTTCAGTGTCCGCAGTTTCGACGCCCGCGCCCGCACGCCCGAAGTCGACGGTCCAGCCGTATTCGCCGATGCCGCTCTGCACCCATGGCCCAAGCGTCGCGGCCCGCGATATTCTCTCGTCCCTGTCGAACTGCTCGCCCAGCCACCGCACCAGCTCATCCATCGTCGCGCTCCTCCGCCATCAACTCATCCAGCCGGTCCCGCAGCCCCTTCACCGCGGCCACCCCCAGGTCTGACGCCCAAGCACCCGGGAGGCTGGCCCGGTCGACGCCCTCAACGGCGCCTTGCAGGATGGCAAGGCTGAGGCCAGCCCACTGCTCACTGCTCAGGTAGTCCGGGGGCGACACCGAGATCGGCGCGGGCTGTTCCGTCTGCGGCATGGCCGCTCCTTCGTCTTGTGAGGCGAGGTCTGTCCGCTTGCCCGGCTGTGGCGGGTTCGCCGCGAACCACGCGGCCACCTCGCCCGAACGGAACCGGGGCCGCGTGCTGCCCTCGCCCTCGACGGGCTTCGGAAAGCTGCCGCGCGTCCGGTACGAGTGCACCGACTGCCGGCTGACCCCGTGCTCCAGCGCGATCTCCGAGACGGTCATCAAGCGCGGACCCCCCTCGCTGTCAGGGCTCTTGGGCACGGCAACATCCTCCCCGAACCTATTGACGTTGTAAAGAGGTTCCTGTCGGTCTGGCATTGCACAACGAGAACGGCCCCGGTCGGTGTGTGAGAGCCCGGCCGGGGCCAGCCGAATCCCCTGAGCGACCAGGAGAAACAGCCGTGGAACACGGTGCAGACACCACCCCACAACAGCCCAGCCTCCCGGACCGCTACGCCGCCGCCACCCAACGCTGCCGCGACATCGCCACCGAGGTCGGCCACGGCCGGGGTGGGCCTGGCGGTGCCCCGCATCACCGCCCATTAGGGGGGTGTGTGATATAAGCGCGCGAAGCGGCGCCTGTGACGATGACAGTTGGCAAATCAGCACGCTTGCTGGAAAACGCCGCTGAGGCTGCTCTGTGGTTACTCTGCGGATTGGTTTCTTGACGCCGGGAGGCTGGTCTAGGCTGCCGCCGTCGCTGGCCACCGTGGTCGGCAGGGCAAGGAGAGGTAGACGATGCCGCAAGCGGGACACGCGCCCGGCCCGGCGGGCACGCCGGGCCGGGCGACGCTCAGTGCCGTGGAGGAAGCGGCCCGGATGGACGCGGTGCGCCGCTACGACATCCTCGACACCCCGCCGGACGGCGCGTTCGACCGCGTCGCGGCGATGGCGGCCCGGCT
>NZ_JBHWUU010000114.1:0-24355 GCF_042737375.1 Streptomyces sp. NPDC060000 | reverse complement strand
CCGTAGGCGGGCCGCCTTGATCCAGTAAAGAAACTCTGAACAGCGCCGCAGCCTGGCAGTCGATCAACCTGGTGAACCACCGATGGCGCGGGCCAGTCCTGGCGGCTCGGGACAACTGCGGCACGGGACAACGGCACGGCTGTAAGCGGGGAGCGATGACCGAGCGCATACCGGACAACGAGATGGGGTCGACCAGCATTCACGGGGACAGGGATCAGGTAGTCGTGCTGATCAACGAGATGCGGGCCATGGTCGTCCGTCTCAGTAGGGAGACCCGAGAGCTGCGCGAGGAAGTGGCCCAGCTCAGGACTGCGACTTCGGGTGCTGGGCTGCCTTCAGCTCCTCGACCTCGCGACGCAGCTCCCGATGATCAGCGCTGAGTACCCGGATCTCGTCACGTAGCGCGGTGAGTACTTCGGCAAGGGTGGTCCCGGCGGCTTCGACAGTTTCGGCGCCGTCGGGCATTCCCTCGCCCGGCCCTGTCTGACCGAGGGTCTCGTCCTTGTTCGCCAAGTACCAGGCTGGAGCGGTGTAGTTCGCTGAGAGCTCCCCGCCGGCGTTGTGGTCCGCGACGAAGCTGCCCCGCCCGTGGATCGTGTAGATCAAGCCCTCGTCGCGCAGCACGTTGAGCGCGGACCTGGCGGTCATGTTGGCCACGCCGAAGCGTTCCTGTAGCTCGCGAATGGACGGCATCTGCTCGCCCGGCTTGATCCGCCCCTGCAAGATGTCGCGCCGAAGCTCGTCGGCGGCGTGCTGATACGGCGGCCGACGGTCCTGCTTGCTCTCTGGCGCGGGGCTCATGGCCCAAGAGTAGCGATTTCTAGCACCCCTAGCACACCCCACTGACATAGGTGGCCTATGTCAGCTGACACCTAGCTCACACGATTCACTTGACACTGCTAGGTCAGCTATGTTCAATGGTGATCACGCCCCGCCGCCCTGGCGGAGCGCCACCGAAAGGAACCAACTCCCATGGCACGCATCCGTGTTGGCCTGCTCCCCACCTCCTCGTTCATGGTCGGCACCCTGCCGGTGCCCAAGTACGCGGACCAGGAGAAGACGCAGTTCGCCACCGACCGTGAGACCGGAGCGAAGCTCTACACGATCACCCTCTTCTTCATGGAGGAGGACCGTGCCGAAGCTCTGAAGATCACCGTTCCGGAGACCGGTCTCCCCAACGGCCTCCGTCCGGGCGTCCCGGTCATGCCGGTCGAGCTGTTCGCCACCCCGTGGGCGCGCATCTTCAACGGCTCGCTCTCGGACGGCATCGCCTACCGCGCGGGACGGCTGGACCTGGTGGCCCCGGCCGCTGAAGCGGCGTGAGCAATACCCATCTCCGGTCCGGCGCTGAGCACAGCTACCCGCTGCCTCACGCCGGGCCGGATGCCCGATTCACCGAATCACTCGTGAACTCGGTGGCGGCCGTGCTCGTCGGCTACGGCTACCCCCGCATCGACTGCCCGGCGGATCGGGCGGCCCTCGAAACGGCCCTCAGGGCCTTCCTCTACAACCCGTTGGAGAAACGCACATGAAGGATCCGAACGCCCCGACGGAAGGCATCTTCGGTCACGTCCCGCTCGTCGTCGCCCTGGTGCTCGCCGTGCTCGTCGGATGGGCGGTCTGGTGGGCGGTCCGCTACGTGCGCGCCGATGCCATGACCCGGCAGTCCATACGGCAGGCCATTCGCGTGCGGTGGGGCTGGAAGCGGCTCGCGCCGATGCTCAAGCTGTCGGCGACGGACAAGACCCCGACCGCGCTGGCGTCGATGGCGAACACGAACGGCAAGCCCATCAAGCCGCGCCTACTCATCCCCACCCTGAAGGTGAAGCACGACGCGTACGGAGTGATCGCGCGGGCGCAGTGCCTGCCCGGCGTTGGGCTCCAGCAATTCCAGAAGGCGGGCCCGCATCTGGCGGATGCCTGGCGGTGCACACGGGTGGCGGTCACCCAGGACAAGCCTGGAGAGGTCCTCATCCGGGGCGTACGGCTGGACCCGCTGAAGTTCCCCACCGAGCACCACCCCACGGGTGAGCCACCGGAGGAGACAGCCCGATGGGATCTGGGCCTGGACGAGTACGCACAGCCCGTGTCCGTGAACCTCACGCAGGTGCCTGGCGTGACCGTGGCCGGCCTTCCCGGCTTCGGCAAGACCAGCCTGATCAACCGTCTTCTCTCCGACTGGGCGCCCTCACCCGCAGTGCAGTTCGCCTGCGCGGACGGCAAGGTGTCGGCTGCCTACGAAGGTGACTACGCGGACTGGGTCCAGCGCATGTTCGCCTTCGTGGGCGATGACCTGGAAGAGGCCAACAAGCTGTTCCGGCACCTGGTGGAGCTCCGACGCGCCCGGTCGGCTTCAGTGCGCCAGATGCTCGGCGTGAAGTCCATGTGGGATGTCGGCCCCTCCGAGCACTGGCCCCTGGTCGTGCTGATCGTCGACGAAGCACACACCTACTTCCGCGACCACAAGGGCAGCGACCAGCAGACAAAGAAGCTGGCCGCGCTCGCCGCCGAGAACGCCCGGCTCGTGGAAGACCTGGTGAAGAAGGGCCGGTCCGTGGGACTGCTCGTCATCCTCACCACTCAGAAGTCCACCGGCGACGCGATCCCCACCTTCATCCGCGACGTCTGTCCCGTGGGCCTGAGCTTCGCGCAGAAGACCGCCGAAGCCGCCGTGGCCGCGCTCGGCGAAGAGATCCGGGAATGGCCGGACGCCAACCCGATCAACCTCCAGGACCCCACCTACGTCGGCGTCGCCTCGATGAACCACCAGTCGCAACCCGGCTTCACCCGCATCCGCACCCCCTACGTACCCGACACGGAAGCGGCTCGCGTCGCCGAACAGACCGCGAGCCTCGCCGCCGACCCCTCCGTCCTCCTGGAAGCCTTCCTCGGCCTTCGCATGGCGGACGTGGACCTCACCAAGCTCGACGTCTGACAGCCCGCCCTACCGCCCTCGCACGTTCCCGACACCCCAGGAGAGGAGGTGAACTCATGACAGAAGACCGGATCACGCAGCGCACCATCACTGCCGTCATGATCGTCATTGCCGCGCTGGCGTTCGTCTTCTCCTTCGGCAACGTCTGGTCGCTCGCCCTGCGCCTCGGCGTCCCCAGCCCGATCGCACCGCTCATCGCCCCGATGGTGGACCTGTCCGTGGTCGGCCTCCTGGTCGCGCTTCGCTACCTCTCCCTCCGTGGCCTGCCCGCCGACCAGATGACGGCTGCCACCCGCCTCATGCACTTCTCCGGACTGCTGACCCTCGCGCTCAACGTCGCCGAACCGATCGTCGCCGGACACTACGGCCGCGCCGCCGTCGACGCGGTCGCTCCGCTGCTCCTCCTCGGCTGGGGCTCCGTCGGCCCGCAGCTCCTGCGCGCCTTCCACACCGTCGCGCGCCCCGCCGTACCGGAACCCGTGCTGGACGAGATCGACCCGCAGCCCGAGACGGCAACGGAGACCTCCCGCCCTTCGGTGCCCCTCACCCTTCCGGCCCCGGCCCCGATCGCTCCTCAGATCACCCCGGCTCCCGCTGCGCCCGCCGTCAAGATTCCTGAGCCGCTGCTGACAGAAGCACGCTCCATCGCGACGTCCCACCACACCGAGCACGGCGAACCGATCACGGCAACCCAGCTCAAGACGCGACTCGGGATCGGCCTGCCCATGGCCACCGCGCTTCACGCCGCTCTGTAGGGCCCCCTTCGGCCGGCCTCTCCGGTACCTCCCACCATTGCCCGCCCCTGGGCCAGACCTGCCATGCCTTCGGGCAGCAGTCCGACCGCCTTCGCCAGCAATCGGCTGCTGCCCGCAGCTCTCACCCTCGTGCCAGAAAGGACACCCCGCCACTCATGCGCCGCCCTCTCGATCTGCGCCACGTCATCAGCCCCGGCCTGCGGGACCTCGTCGAGCTGGCCAACACCGATGACTTCGATCGCGTGACGGAGCAGGTCCGCAACCTTCGTGGCTGCACCAACCCCGTCAATCTGCACGGCTGGACCGTTACCACCGACCAGACCACCAAACAGGTGGTCCGCTCCTACCGCTCCGAGGACGAACCCTCCGGCCGTCTCCTCACCACCTGCGGCAACCGCCGCGCCTCCCGTTGCCCCGCTTGCTCCCGCCTCTACGCCGCCGACACCTACCACCTGATCAAGGCCGGACTGTCCGGCGGCAAGAACGTCGCCGAAGCCGTTCGCGACCATCCCCGCGCCTTCGTCACCCTCACTGCGCCGTCCTTCGGCCCAGTCCACAACCGCCCCACAACCGACGCTGGCAAGCCTCGCTCCTGCGCATGCGGCGAGAGCCACCCCCAGGACGTTCCCGAACTCGGCACGCCGCTCCGCCCGGCAAGCTACGACTACACCGGCGCCGTTCTGTGGAACGCGCATGCCGGGGCCCTGTGGGCGCGCTTCACCACCTACCTACGTCGCGCCGTCGCCGAGCACCTCGGCATGACGCAGAAGGCACTCAACTCGGCCCTCCGCGTCTCCTTTGCCAAGGTCGCCGAGTATCAGCAACGCGGTTTGGTCCACTTTCACGCGGTGGTCCGCTTCGACGGTCCCGACGGCCACACCACCCCGCCCCCGGCCTGGGCCACCTTCGACGCCCTCCGCGTCGCCGTCGGCCTGGCGGTCGAGCGCGCCCGGCTCACAGTCGAGTCGGACGCCGTCGGTGATCGCGTGATCCGGTGGGGTGACCGCTTCAAGGTGGACCAGATCTCCGCCCTGGGGGACGGCGAACTCACGGACGCCAAGGTCGCCGGGTACGTGGCCAAGTACGCCACCAAGAACGCCGAGGGCGCAGGCACGGTAGATCGCACCCTCGTGTGCCGCCCCTGCGCCGGACGCGGCTACGTACGCGGCCCTGACGGCTTCCGCGACCTCTGCGCCGACTGCGACGGCACCGGCCAGGCCGAACCCCTCTCAGACCTTCCCGTCCAGCAGCACGCCCGCCAGATGATCCGCACCGCTTGGGCGCTCGGCCACCTCCCAGAGTTCGCCGACCTGAAGCTCTGGAAGTGGGCCCACATGCTCGGCTTCCGCGGCCACTTCTCCAGCAAGTCGCGCGCTTACTCGACCACCCTCGGCGCACTCCGCGACGTACGCCGTGCCTGGCGCACCGCCCAGGCCGAAGCCGCCCGCATCCGCGCCGGCCTCCCCGTGGACGACGAGAACACCACCCTCGTCACCGCCTCCTCCTGGACCTACCTCAGCAGCGGCTACCGCCCCGGTGAAGAACTCCTCGCCGCCCAGGTCCGCCATGACATCGCCCACACCCAACGCGCCAAACAAGAAGGGCTGCTGCCTGCATGACGACGGCCTGGCTTGCCGCATCGCTCGAACGCGCCTCAGAACCGAAGGAGAACCTACCCGTGCCTGAAGAAGAGCTGCTGACTGTCCCGGACGTCATGGCCCGACTCAAGCTCGGCCGCTCCACGGTCTACGACCTGATCCGCTCCCGGCGTCTGCCCTCGCTCACCATCGGCCGGTGCCGTCGCATTCCGGCCCGTGCTGTCCGCGACTACATCACCAACGAACTGGAGGCGGCGGCCTGATGGCCCAGCAGCGCAAGCGCAACCCGAATGGCGCGGGCACGATCACCAAGCGCAAGGACGGCCGCTTTCAGTGCGCGGTCTACGTGCTCCAGCCGGATGGCACCCGCGCCCGCAAGTTCGCGTACGGCAAGACGTGGGCCGAGTGTGACGCCAAGCGTCGTGAGCTGCTCGACAAGGTGGACCAGGGCGTGCCCGTGCCCACCCGCTCGGCGAAGCTCTCCGACTGGCTGCCCTACTGGCTGGACAACATCGTCAAGCCTCGCCGGAAGCTCAGCACGTACGACAAGTACGAGGCGCACGTGCGGCTCTACCTCGTGCCCATGCTCGGCTCCAAGCGGCTCGAATCCCTCAGCGTCGCCGACGTCCGGCGCTTCCTGACCCAGCTGGAGAACAGGACGACAGCGGCCACGGCCAAGGAGTCGCACCGGGTGCTGCGTACGGCGCTGTCCGCTGCCTGCCGGGAAGAGCTCATCGCACGGAACGTTGCGGGCCTTGTCGAACCGCCTCGGGCCTCGTCGCGTGAGCTGACTCCCTGGACGCTCGATGAGACGTTGGACTTTCTCGCCGCCTCCCGGAAGGACCCGCTGTACGCGGCGTTCGTGCTCGCTATCGCCATGGGGCTGCGCCGGGGTGAACTCGTCGGTCTGCGCTGGACTGACGTGGACCTGGACAAGCGCGTCCTGTACGTCCGCCAGCAGACACAGCGGCGGCGCGGGGTTCTCTATGACGACGACACCAAGAACCGTCGCAACCGTGCCCTTCCGCTCCCGGCCATGTGCATCGCTCCGCTGCGCTGGCACCGAATGCGGCAGTTGGCTGCCAAGCAGCGCGCGGGGGAGTCGTGGGACGACGGCGGCTACGTCTTCGCCACCCGGAACGGCCGTCCGGTCGAGCCGCGCAACATGTACCGCTCTTTCACCCGCGTCGCCCAGTCCGCCGGCCTCCGCGTGATTCGGCTGCACGACGCCCGACACGGGTGCGCCACCCTCCTCACTGCTGCCGGGGTGGCTCCGCGCGTCGTGATGGAGATCCTCGGGCACAGCCAGATCAGCATCACCATGGACGTATACACGCACGTCGTGCAGGACACCCAGCGCGAGGCCATCAGCCACATGGATCGGCTGCTCAAGAGGCGGCCCGGTCGTGGGTGATCGCCCTCGTTGATGTCAAAAGTGGATGTCAAAGGCCCCGGACCATGATCGGTCCGGGGCCTTTTGGCTGGTGCCCCCGGCAGGATTCGAACCTGCGACACCCGCTTTAGGAGAGCGGTGCTCTATCCCCTGAGCTACGAAGGCGGGGTTTGTGGCCCTGTGGGTCACAGGCGTCAGCGTACCGGATTCGGGTTGGGGGGTGTGGGGGTCAGGTCAGGGGGACGTGGGTGAAGCGGGCTGCTGTGTGGAGGTCTGTCTCGATGTGGGCGGCGGTCGAGAGCAGGGCCGGGAGGATGTCGTGGACGCACTCCTCGGCCGTGCGGCGGGCGACGTGGGTCGCCGCGTTGAGGGCGGCGATCACCTGACCGTCCCGGTCGTGGATCGGGACCGCGATCGCGCGCACGCCCTGTTCCAGTTCCTCGTCGACCAGGGTGTAGGCCGGAGGGGGGAGGGGATTCTCGTTCGTCGCCGGTCCGGCGAGTAGGAGTCGGCCCATCGATGTCGAGTGGGCCGGCAGTCGCGTGCCCACGCCGATGTCCACGCTCATGACGTGATTCGCGGTCACTCGCGCCGTGTACTGGATCTCGTCGCGCCGTTCGGTCAGGACCGCCAAGGAGGTCGTCTCCTGGATCTCGCTCGCCAGGGTCGTCATATGGGGGGTCGCCATCCGGGGGAGGGACGTGCGGGAGAGGGGCGGGAAGCCCAGGGAGAGGACCTGGGGGGTGAGGGCGAACGTGCGGCGGGGGGCGGGGGCCACCAGGCCCAGGTGTTCGTAGGTGATCAGGGCCCGGCGGGCCGTCGCCCGCGCCAGGCCGGTCGCCTTCGCGACCTCCGTGAGGGTCAGCTCCGCCCGGCCCTCGTCGAACGCTGCCAGGACGGTCAGGCCCCGGGCGAGGGACTCGATGAACTCGCGGCCCAGTTCCTGCTTCGACGCGCCCGTCCAGGTCGCCAGGCCCGCGGGGGACGGGCCCGGTTCGGGGCGCGGTGCCCGGCGCAGGTCCTCCTCCATCGCGGCCACGGCCGCGCGCAGGCGGGGGAGGAGCGTGTCGCGCAGGTCCGCCGACGTGTGTCGGCTCGTGTGGCTGACGACGTTCGCCACGCACGCGATCCGGGCGGTACGGGGATCCCGTACGGGGACGGAGACCGCCACCAGGCCCGGTTCGATCAGCTGGTCGTCCAGGGCGCAGTTCTCCGCCGCGGCCCGCGCCGTCCTTCCTTCGAACTCCTCGTCGCTCCACGCGCGCGTGGGCGGCGGGATCGTCGGGAAGTCGCGGTTGCGCGGGTCCCTCACCCGGCGGGTGCGCCAGGCCTGCCACACCTCGTCCGTCCACTCCGTCGCGAACAGCTGGCCCGGCGCGGTGCGTTCGGCCGGGAGCAGATCGCCGATGCGGAAGCTCAGGGACACCGCACGGCGACGGGTCGCCTGGTGGATGAAACGGATGCCGTCGCCGTCGGCGACCGCCAGGGAGACGGACTCGTCCAGTTCGTCGGCCAGGCGGTCCGCACGGGCGGACAGCAGTGCGGGCAGACGCAGCGCCCCGAGGTAGGCGTTGCCCAGTTCCATGACACGGGGGGTCAGGATCGCGTCCCGGCCGTCGAGACGGACGTATCCCATACGGGTGAGGGTCGCGGTGATGCGGTCCACGGTGGAGCGCGCCAGGCCGGTGGCCCTCTCCAGTCCGCTCAGGCTCATCGTGCCGCCCGCTTCGGTCAGTTGCCGCAACACGGCGACCCCACGGATCAGCGGCGCGACCGCCTCCGCCGGGGCCGGCCCTGTCTCCGGCATCGGGACCGGTGCCGGGCCCGGTTCCGGCATCGGGGCGGATGCGGTCGTCTTCGCGGACATGGGTGCTCGGCTCTCCGATACGGCGGCGGAACTCTGGCAGTAGCCATAGTGACGGGTGACGGGTGGCGGGTGACGGGTGACGGGTGACGGGTGGCGGGTGACGGGTGGCGGGTGACGGGTGACGGGTGACGGGTGGCGGGTTGGGGTACTGGCGGTGGAGGTACTTGCGGGGTGGGCGGTGATACGTACGCGCGTGTACGTGCGTGCGTGGCTGTGCGGCGTACGACGTACGGTGCGTGGCGTCTCGCCGCGGCAGGGCTACCGTAGCTCCGGTCGTTCTGCGGGGCCGCATGCCTGTCCTAGCCGCGGCTGACCCGTACCCGGTAGTCCCCCGCCAGGTCCGCTCCCACCACCGAGATACGGATGTCCCTCTTGGGGTCCTTGAACGTCTCGCCCGGTGCGAAGGGGGCGTCGGAAAGTTCCGCGTGGACGTTGGGGCTGCGGGTGCAGCCGCCGCTGTCGGTGCGGGAGTCGTAGACCGTGACCGGACCCATCCCGGTGTCGACGTCGGCGTCCACCTTGTAGATGAGGACGCCCGGGCGGCACACCGTCTCGTCGTTGCCGCCACGCACGCGCAGTTCGACGGCGTAACCGGTGCGGTCGTTGAGCGGGACGAAGACCAGCTTCGGGCCGGCCGGGCGGGAGAGGGGGGTCAGGCGGTACTCGGTGGTGCCCGGCGCTGCCGCGCAGGCGATCTGGGAGGCGTCCAGCCAGCCCAGTTTCCACTTGTGCCAGCCGAGGAGATCGTTGTTGGCGCCCCAGTCCTCGCTCATGATGTCCCAGTGGCCGACCGTGCCCCCGCCCTCCTGGGTGTAGAGGTCGGGCAGACCGAAGACATGGCCGTTCTCGTGGGGCAGGACGCGGTAGCCGGTGCGATCGTACGAACCGGAGCCGTCGTCCTGGCGGGAGTAGACGAAGGACGCGTTCGCCACGGTCACCCCGTCGGCGACCGGTGCCTCCGCGTTGCCGGCGAACGTCACCGAAAGGACCGTGTCCAGCGCGGAGGGGCCCGCGTTCGGGGTGACCAGCACGTTCAGGAGGTCGTACGAGCGGAAGTCCACCGTCGGGTCGGCGGCGGCCACGATGTCCTGGACGAGGCCGCGGTAGCCGGGGTCGAAGGGCGCGCCGCGCTCTATGCCGTACTCGCGGAACCGTTTGGGCATACGCAGCCAGCGCCGGATCGGAGCCTCGGCGTGGTAGTCGAGCCGGCCGTAGGACGCCGTGCGGAACCATGCCTCGGTCTGCGGGAAGAACTCGCGATAGCGGCTGAGCGCGCTGCCCCGGCCGGGCGCGTCCGAGAAGTCGATCATCAGGGTGAGCGCGCGGACGGTGCCGGTGGAGCGGGAGTAGCCGCCCGGCGTGGGCAGGCCCTCGGACATCTGGACGGCCGTACGGCCGTTGATCATGCAGGGGGCGAGGGCGGAGGAGCGGGCCAGGGAGGCCGGACCCGCGCCCGCCGTCGTCGCACCAGGGGCCGGCGTGAGGTCTCCGGTACCGGCCGACGTGCTGACCGTGAGCGTCAGGGCGGTGACGGCGACGAAGGCGGCGACGCGGCGCGGGCGTATCCGGCGGCGGGGAGGCTCGCCTGCGCGGGCCGGGGCCTTGCGCAGGGGCTGCGGCTGCATGCGGGGCCTTTCGCTCCAGGCAGCCCCAGTTCACCGGCTGCATCCTTTCGATCACCCTCCGACGGGGGACACGCGGGCGCGCGCTGAAGGAGACCGATCGTGGATTACCGGTCGGTACGGCCATTCCGCCGCCTTTTGGGCGCCGGCCGACTCCCTTTCGGGCGCCTCGGGCCGCTGGTCGCCTGCACCTTGGGTCCCTCGCCGCCCGGGCTCTGCGTGCCTGGCCGCCTGCCTCCTGGGCCTTGAGTCCCTGGCCGCTCGGGCCCTGAGTCCGTCGTCGGTCGCGCCCCGAGCCGCTTGTCGCCCGTCCGTCTCGTGGTCCGCCGCCCGCATTTGCGGCGGTCGGCCCCTGGTCGCGCGCGTGCTGATTCCGTCCCGTCGTAGGTGTGGCCCAGGTCACATCGAAAAACTTCCGCGTTCGGGAAATAACCGGGGACGCCTTCCCCGTTTAGTCATGTGTCCGAGCGAAACGGGGAGTCCATCCCCGGATCGACAAAGTCCCGACACATACCGAAGCGTTTCGAAACGTCAGAAGGAGTGCGCCGTGCAGACCGCGACCGCCATCCCAGCAGTGCGCAAGGTGAGCCGGCCCCGCGCCGACGCCCTGCGTAACCGGGAGCGGATCGTCGTCGCCGCCCGCGAGATGTTCGTCGAGTTCGGCGGCGACGTGCCGCTCGACGAGATCGCCCGCCGGGCCGGCGTCGGCAACGCCACGGTGTACAGGAACTTCCCCGACCGTGACGCGCTGGTCCGTGAGGTCGTCTTCTCCGTGCTGGACCGTACGGTCCAGGCCGGGCAGGTCGCCCTCGCCGAGACCGGTGACGCGTTCGGGGCGCTGGAGCGGTTCGTGCACGCCTCCGCCGACGAGCGGATCAGCGCGCTGTGCCCGATGATCTCCAGCACCTTCGACGAGCACCACCCCGACCTCGAGGCCGCGCGCGAACGGGTCGAGCGGATCATCGAGGAAATCATGGACCGCGCGAAGGCGTCCGGGCAGCTCAGGCTCGACGTCGGCGTGGGCGACGTGATGATCGCGGTGGCTCAGCTCAGCCGGCCCCCGGCCGGTACCGCCTGCCTGAACGCCGACCGCTTCGTCCACCGCCACCTTCAGCTGCTCCTGGACGGGATGCGGGCGCCAGCTCCCTCTGTTCTGCCGGGCTCGGCTGTGACCATGGAGGATCTGCGCCAGGCCTGAGCGATCAGTTCGCAGAACCGCAGCAGTAAAACGCCGCGACACGCAGCAGCAGTACAACGCAGCAACGCAACGTGCAGCACGCCGCGGCAGCCAGCAAGCCAGCAAGCCAGCAAGCCAGCAAGCCGCGGCAGCCGGCAGGGGGACAAGACAGCCGGCGCGCCGCGCCAGTACATCGAGTGAACGGCCCGTCAGTGCTGACGAGCCGCCCCTTACCTCAACTTTTTTCCGTCACGAAGTACCGAAGCGGGTAATCCCATGTCTGAAACAGCCCAGAAGGCTCCCGGTAAGACGGGCGTCCCGGACGCCAACCGCTGGAAAGCGCTGGCCTTCATCGCCCTCGCCCAGCTGATGGTCGTCCTCGACGCGACCATCGTGAACATCGCGATGCCCTCCGCCCAGCTGGACCTGGGCATTTCCGACGGCAACCGGCAGTGGATCGTCACCGCCTACGCCCTCGCCTTCGGCGGTCTGCTGCTCTTCGGCGGCCGGATAGCCGACCTGTGGGGCCGCAAGCGCGCCTTCGTCGTCGGTCTCGGCGGTTTCGCCGCGGCCTCCGCGCTCGGCGGCGCTGCCGCCAACGAGGCGATGATGTTCGGTGCCCGCGCCCTGCAGGGTGCGTTCGGGGCCCTGCTCGCGCCCGCCGCTCTCTCCCTGCTCGCCGTGATGTTCACGGACGCCAAGGAGCGCGCCAAGGCCTTCGGCATCTACGGCGCGATCGCCGGTGGCGGCGGCGCCGTCGGTCTGATCCTCGGCGGCTTCCTCACCGAGTACCTGGACTGGCGCTGGACGTTCTTCGTGAACATCCCGTTCGCGATCATCGCAGCGGCCGGTGCCTACTTCGTCATCCGTGAGCCCGAGGGCGGCCGCAACCGTTCCCCCCTCGACATCCCGGGCGTCGTCCTCTCCACCCTCGGTCTGGTCTCCCTGGTCTACGGCTTCACCCGTGCCGAGTCCGAGGGCTGGAGCGACTCCATGACCATCGGCCTGTTCGTCGCGGCCGCCGTCCTGCTGGCCGCCTTCGTGATCGTCGAGTCGAAGGTCAAGGCCCCGCTCCTGCCGCTGCGCGTGATCACCGAGCGCAACCGCGGCGGTGTCTACCTCTCCCTCGGTCTCGCGATCATCGCGATGTTCGGCCTGTTCCTCTTCCTGACCTACTACCTGCAGATCGTGAAGGGTTACACGCCGGTCAAGACCGGTTTCGCGTTCCTCCCGATGATCGCGGGCATGATCACCGGATCCACCCAGGTCGGCACCCGTCTGATGACTCGGGTTCCCCCGCGCCTGCTCATGGGCCCGGGCTTCCTGGTCGCCGCGCTCGGCATGCTCCTGCTGACCCAGCTCCAGATCGACACCTCGTACGCGGCCGTGCTGCTGCCGGGGATGCTGCTGCTCGGCCTCGGTATGGGTACGGCGTTCATGCCGGCCATGTCCATGGCCACGATGGGCGTCGAGCCGCGGGACGCCGGTGTCGCCTCCGCGATGGTCAACACCTCGCAGCAGGTGGGCGGCGCGATCGGCACCGCCCTGCTGAACACGATCGCCGCGTCCGCGACGACCTCGTACATCAAGGACCACGTGGCCGGCGCCGCCTCCAAGCCCCAGCAGCAGCTGGTGCAGCTGGAGGGCATGGTGCACGGCTACACCAGCGCCATCTGGTTCGCCGTGGGCATCCTGGTCGCGGCCGCCGCGATCGCCCTGACCCTCATCAACGCCGGCAAGCCGGACATGGGCCCGGTCGCGGGCTCGGGGGCGAAGGACGCCGAGGACGCCGTGCCGGTGATGGTCCACTGACCCGTCCCGCCCCGGGAGCCGACCCGCTCCCGCGCTGACCTGCCCTGGGGCTCACCTGCCCCAGGGCATGGCCCGCTCCCGGGGTCAGTCCGCCTCAGAGGCTGACCCGACCCAGAGGCGGGTCCGCCCCAGAGGCTGACCCGACCCAGAGGCCGGTCCGCCCCAGAGGCTGACCCGACCCAGAGGCCGGTCCGCCCCAGAGGCTGACCCGCTTGACGATCTGGCGTCTAGCGGAGCCAGGGCAGGTCCGCACCCGCTTCGTTCGGCTGAAGTCCCTCGGCGACGATCTGCATGATCTCGCCGAGGGACTTCTGCTGTTCGGGGGTGAGCCGGTCGAACACCGCGTGGCGTACGACGGCGACATGGCCGGGCGCGGCGCGCTTCAGCACCTCCAGGCCCTGGTCCGTCAGCACCGCGAACTGGCCGCGCTTGTCGGAGTCGCACTCCTCACGGCGCACCCAGCCGTTCTTCTCCAGCCGGGCGATGGCGTGGGAGAGGCGGGAACGGGTGATCTTCGCGTATTTGGCCAGCTCGGTCATCCGCAGGCGCCGGTGGGCGGAGTCGGCGAGTTTGACGAGGAGGCCGTAGTAGACGTGCGGCATGCCCGCTTCACGCTGGAGCTGGCGGTCCATGTGGTCTTCGAGGAGGGTCGTGGCGTGCACGTAGGAGCGCCAGATGCACTGCTCCTCGGCGGTGAGCCAGTGGGGCTCGTCAGCGGATGCGGGTGCCTTCGTCATGCACTCCACTGTAAACGCCTTCTCCTTGAAATTTAAACCAGTTCGGAATATGCTGCTTGATGTTGACGTTTTAGATTTCAAGCAACCGTCATGAAGCGTCCGGAGCGCAGGCACCCGTAGCCGACGCGCCAGGAGCGCAGGCATCCACAGCCGAAGCGTCCGGAGTCAGGGGCCGAGGTCCCGGAAGGAGCAGCCGTCATGTCCGCCGCACCCCAGGAACGTGCTCTGCCCCAGGAGCGCATGCCCGCGCTCTACCTCAGCCATGGCGCCCCGCCCCTCGCGGACGACCCGGTCTGGCCCGGTGAACTCGCCGCCTGGTCCGCCGACCTGCCCCGCCCCAAGGCGATCCTGATGGTCTCCGCCCACTGGGAAGAGGCCCCCCTCGCCCTCGGCGCCGTCGATCCCGTACCCCTGGTCTACGACTTCTGGGGCTTCCCCGAGCACTACTACCAGGTGAAGTACGACGCGCCGGGCGCACCCGAGCTCGCCGAGAGCGTACGTAAACTCCTGCGCGCCCCTGGCATCCCTGTACAGGACATCCCCGACCGGGGCCTCGACCACGGCGCCTACGTGCCGCTCGTCGAGATGTTCCCGACCGCCGACATCCCGGTCCTGCAGATTTCCATGCCGACCCTCGATCCCGTGAAGCTGATGGAGATCGGCCGCAAGCTGGCGCCGCTGCGCGACGAGGGTGTCCTGATCGTCGGCTCCGGCTTCTTCACCCACAACCTGGCCGCACTGCGGCACACCGGCGGGGGAGTGCCGACCTGGTCCTCGGAGTTCGACGACTGGGGCCGGCGCGCGCTGGAGGCCCGTGACTGGGACGGCCTGCTGGACTTCCTCCGCAAGGCCCCGGCCGGACGGTACGCCCACCCCCGCACCGAGCACTTCGCCCCGCTCTTCGTGACCATGGGCGCGGCGGAGATGTCCGGCGAACTGGACGCGCAGAAGTCCGTCATCGACGGGTTCTGGATGGGGATGGCCAAGCGGTCGGTCCAGTTCGGCTGACCTCCGGGCCGGCCGGCCGGCGCCGGCCGGTCTCGGCGCGGGGGTGTGTGGGGGCGTAGGGCGCGGGGGAAGGAGGGTCAGAGCTCCTTCTCGTACCAGGCCACGTCCCAGTAGCGGTCGAACTTGCGGCCCACCTCGCGGTACGTGCCGACGTGCCGGAAACCGAAGCGTTCGTGCAGCCGCGCGGACGCTTCGTTCGGTTGCGCGATGCCCGCGAGGCGCGGTGCAGGTCCTCGCCGGCCAGCGCCTCGAAGAGCGCCTTGTAGAGGAGCGTGCCGATGCCGCGCCGGCCGGCGTGCGGGGCGACGTAGACCGTCACCTCCACCGAGGCGGAGTAGGCCGCCTTCGGCCGGAAAGGGCTGGATGTGGCGTAACCCAGGATTTCCTGTGAGGTCCCCAGGATGTCCTGTGAGTCCGCTTCCGTGGCAACCATCAGGCGGTACGGCCCGTCTTCAGGGTGGGAGAGCAACCAGGAGTGTCGCTCTTCCGGAGTGAAGGCCACGGTGTCGAATGTGATGGGCGTCTCACGTACGTAGTGGTTGTAGAGGCTCGTGAGGGCTTCGAGGTCACCCTCGACCCCTGGCCTGACCTGCACCTCTGTACGCTCCGACAACCTCATATCCCCTCGCGTGGTCGGACAGGGTACTGCAACATCATAAAAATCGGGGTGCGGGTTGGGAATTCTGTCCTGATTCCAGTCGTTGTTTCCATCGGATGCAGGGCACCCGAGGAGAGTGCCGAAAGTGCCGAGCGTCCGTAGGGCAACCCGCTGAACCTCCATCGCAAGGGAGTACGCATGGCAACCCGTGCCGTCGCCCGTCGCAAGTCCGCCACCGGCGGGACGACCGACGCGGCCCGCAGTGTTCGCGCCCATGGCGGCGAGATCGCCGACCGCGACCTGGTCGGCATGTACCTCGACGAGATCGCGCGCACGCCTCTGCTCGACGCCGCCAAGGAAGTCGAGCTGTCACAGATCATCGAGGCGGGTGTCTTCGCGCAGCAGGTCCTCGACGGGGACGAGGAGTCCCAGGCGGACGCCTCGCGCGAGGAGCTCGAGGCCCTGGTCGCCGACAGCGAGCGGGCCAAGGACGTCTTCATCCGTTCCAACCTCCGCCTGGTCGTCGCGGTGGCCCGCCGCTACCCCCGTAGCGGTCTGCCCCTTCTCGACCTGATCCAGGAGGGCAACGCCGGCCTGGTGCGCGCGGTCGAGAAGTTCGACTACCGCAAGGGCTTCAAGTTCTCCACCTACGCGACCTGGTGGATCCGTCAGGCCATCACCCGCTCGATAGCGGACCAGTCGCGCACGATCCGCCTGCCCGTCCACCTGGTGGAGGAGCTCGGCCGGATCCGGCGCGTGCAGCGCGAGTTCAACCGGGAGAACGGCCGCGACCCGGAGCCCGCCGAGATCGCGACCGAGCTCGGTTCGACGCCGGCGCGCGTCACGGACGTCCTGGACTGGGCCCGTGACCCCGTCTCGCTGAACATGGCGGTCGACGACCAGGGTGAGACCCAGTTCGGCGACCTGCTGGAGGACACGTCCGCGGTCTCGCCGGAGCAGTCCGTCCTGACCCTGCTGCGCAGCGAGGAACTGGACGGCCTGATCGACCGCCTCGACCCGCGCACGGCCTCCATCATCAAGATGCGGTACGGCATCGACGACGGCCGTGAGCGCACCCTGACCGAGGTCGGCAAGCAACACGGCCTGACGAGGGAACGCATCCGCCAGATCGAGAAGCACGCCCTGCTGGAACTGAAGAGGCTGGCCCGCGACACGGGCTTCGAAGCGGCGGCGTAAGTCTGGAACTGGGCCGGCCGACAACGGTTGATGCTCGACCGGGGGCACGATGCTCCGCCGGGCGCCCGGGTGGCCTGGGGGCTGGCTGACGTGGCCGGTGTGTGAGGTTGTGCGGCGGCGCCGGGTGCTCGAAGGCCGATGGGCACGGCGCCGGTGGTCATCACGCCGACCGTGACCGTGCGTTGGTGGCCGAAGGTGCAGGGTCGTCACGGTGGCGCGAGGTGGCTGAACTGCGCAGGCACGGGTTGCGCGGGGGAGTGCTCGGCCCCGCTACCGGTCTGGACGATGCCGGGGTCGGCTGGGCTCTGCCAGGGTGCACTGAGCTGAGCTGAGTTGACCAGGGCCGGACTGTGTCGGGTTGGTTTTTCGGGGCACGCGGAGTTGAGGCCGGGGTTGCGGCCGGTGGGCTTCAGGCGCCCTGTGATGCCGGGTTTCCGCCCGCGCGCGCCGGGTGGTGAGAGCCGCGCAAACATGGCGGAGGAACGCCGCTTCAATGAGGAGGAGCGCGGGAACAAGACTTCTGGGCGCGGGAGTCCGAATCGGTCGGTACAGGAGTTCGGGCCGACCGGACCTCGCAGCCCTCCCCGATCTCTTCGTCTGACATCTTCGCCTCATGAGCCAAGTCCCGACGCACATCCCCCCGGCGCCGGGACTTTCCCCGAGCCGGGCTTCGGTGCCTCTCCCCCCAGGCGCCGGAGCCCGGCTCTTTTTCGGGTCCGGAGGATTCGGGTGCGGGGCGGGGCCGAGCGGGAATTGCGGGCGCACATGCGCCGCCGGGCATATGACACGGCGGACGAGCTCTCCGAGAGGGCGGGGCACCCCGTACCTGAACCACGGGGTGGCCCGCCCGAATGGCAGATTGTGCCACATGGGCATAGCCTGCCGAAGTGATCAGCTCGACCTCCAACCCCGCCCCGGCTTCACTGACCGAGCGGCGCAAAGCGGCGACCCGCATGGAGATCGCCCGTGCGGCGGCCGGCCTCTTCGTCAGCCGGGGCCTCAGGGCCACCCGGGCCGAGGACATCGCCCAGGCCGCGGGCATCGCCCCCCGCACGTTCTACCGGTACTTCGCGACCAAGGAGGAGGCCGTCGCACCGCTCTACGCGGCGGGCGCGGAGCGCTGGGCGGAGGCGGTACGGGAGGCCCCGGCCGAACTGACCGTGCCGGAGGCACTGGAACACGCGGTACGGCACACCCTCGTCCCCGGCCGCGGGGTGTCGGCGGCGTCCTGGGAGTGGGTCCGCACCCTGATCCGACTGGCCGGAACCAGCCCTGCCCTCGGCAAGGTCTGGGCCGAGGTCTGCCACACCTCAGAGACCACACTCATGGAGGTCCTGGCCGAGCGGGCGACGCCCGTCGAGCCTCGCGGGGACGATGCTGCGTCAAACCCGGCCGTCGCCGTCGTCTCCGCCGCCGCTCCCGCGTCCGGTTCCGATTCCACGCGCGGCGGCGATCCCGTGTCGGGTTCCGTCTCCACGCGCGGCGACGATGCCTCGTCCGGTTCCACCCCTGCTTGCGGCTCTCCCCACGCCGCCGGTCCCTCCCCTGGTTCCGGCTCCGCTTCCGCTCCCGTGGCCGCCCCCGACAACGTTGCCTCTCCGTACCGGCGCTTCATCGCGACGGTGGCCAGTGCCGCCGTCCGGGTCGCGGTCGAAAGCTGGGCGGCGACGGACTCCCCTCCCACCGGCCGAAGGGGCCCGGCAGAACTGGCGTTGCGCAACCTGCGCGCTCTGCAGGGGTTCACGTGGGAAGAAAGTCCAGTGGAGGAGGCCTAACGCTCGCCCTCTCCGCGCGCGCTCTTCCCGCGTGCGCTCTCCTCACGCCCGCCCTCTCCACGCCCGCCCTCCGCGCCCCCCGCCGAGCGGCCCAATCGTCCTCCCAACTCCCTTGCGCACTGCGCCAGTTCGCCCGGCCCCTGAACCGAGAACTCGCAGCCCAGCATCGCCAGCCGCATGGCCACCCACTGCACCGGCTCACTGGTCGTCACCCGCAACCGGCACCCGCCCTCGCCGAGCGTCAGCGCCTGCGCTTGTCCTTGCGTTCGCCCTTGCCCTAGCGCCGGAGTTTGCGCCTGCGCCTGTGGGTTCGCTACCGGCGTTCCCAGCCATGTCGGCAGTCGGGCCGCCACGAACTCCGTCGATGCCTCGAACGTGACGTCGAGTTCGTACTCGTAGGCGTCCGAGCGCCGTTGGATGGAGCGTCGCAGGTATTCCGCCGCGCTCCCCGTAGGCAGCTCGCGGGGAGTGAAACGGGCGCCGGTCGCGAACGGGTCCCCGACCCGGTCCACCCGGAAGGTCCGCCAGTCCTCGCGGTCGAGGTCGTAAGCCACGAGGTACCACCGTCGGCCCGTGGACACGAGCCGGTAGGGCTCGGTCAGGCGGCGCGACTCCGTGCCGTCCTTCGCACGGTATGCGAACCGCAGCCGTTCCTGCCCGGCCACCGTGGAGGCCATGACGGTCAGTGTCTCGGGTGCGATGCTCGCGCCGTCTCCGCTGGTCAGCGGTGTGGTCGCGGCCTGAAGGGTGGAAACGCGGTGGCGCAGCCGGGCCGGCAGCACCTGTTCCAGTTTGGCCAGTGCCCGTACGGATGCCTCGTCGACGCCCTCCACCGCGTGCCCCGCCCCCGCCCGCAGCCCGACCGCGATCGCCACCGCTTCCTCGTCGTCGAGCACGAGCGGCGGCATCGCCTTGCCCGCGACCAGCCGGTACCCGCCGTCCGAGCCCAGGGTCGCCTGCACGGGATACCCCAGCTCACGGAGCCGGTCGATGTCCCGTCGGACCGTACGGCGGGACACTCCCAGCCGGTCGGCGAGCTCGCCGCCGGGCCATTCGCGGGGCGTCTGGAGGAGGGAGAGGAGTTGCAGCAGCCGAGCCGGGGTGTCCGTCGTCATGCATCCGAGGATGCCGCAGAATTAGGACACGATCTGACCTAGTGCGGTCCTACTGTCACCCCATGACCTCCACGGAGACCTCCCCCGAGACCCCGCCCGAGAGCTCCCCCAAGGCCTCGCCCGACCCACGAGCGCCCGGGGCGGCGGCGGGTGACCGCCGTCGCTGGCTCGCGCTCGCCATCGTGATGACCGCGGCTTTCATGGACCTCGTCGACGTCACGATCGTCAACATCGCCATCCCCTCCATCCAGGAGGACGCGGGTGCCTCCTGGAGCCAGATCCAGTGGATCACCGCCGGCTACGCGCTCGCCTTCGCCGCCGCACTCATCACCGGCGGCCGACTCGGCGACATCCACGGCCGCAAGCGGCTGTTCCTCCTCGGTATCGGCGGCTTCACCCTCGCCTCCGCGCTGTGCGGTTTCGCCGCGAACCCGGAGATGCTGGTCGCCTCCCGCATCCTCCAGGGCGCCATGGCGGCGATGATGGTGCCGCAGGTGCTGTCGATCGTGCACGCCACGTTCCCGGCGCACGAGCGTGGCAAGGTCTTCGGGCTGTTCGGCGCGATCGTCGGGCTGGGGGCCGTCTCAGGGCCGCTGCTCGGCGCGCTGCTGACGGAGTGGAACCTGTTCGGTCTGGAATGGCGGCCGATCTTCCTCATCAACCTGCCGGTCGGCATCGCGGGACTGATCCTCGGCAGCCGCTTCATCACGGAGTCCAAGGCGCCCAAGGCACTGAAACTGGACCTCGTCGGTGTCGTCCTGGTCACCCTCGGCCTGCTCATGCTGCTCTACCCGCTCACCCGCGGCCGCGAGCTGGGCTGGCCGGTGTGGGGGTACGTGTCGATGGCGGGCTCGCTCGTCGTGTTCGGGGCGCTGGTCGCGTACGAGCGGCGCAAGGGCGCGCGGGACGGCTCGCCGCTGATCGAGCTCTCCCTCTTCCGGGTGAGGAGCTTCGCGGCCGGTGTTGCCGTGCAGACCGTCTTCGGGATCGGACTCGGTGTGTTCTTCCTGGTCTGGACGCTGTACATGCAGACGGGGCTGGGCTGGAGCCCGCTGCGGGCCGGTCTGACCGGGGTCCCCTTCTCGCTCGCCGTCTCGACGGCGGCCGGGCTGTCCGTCCAGAAGCTGGTCCCGCGCTTCGGGCGCAAGGTGCTGCAGACGGGCGCCCTGGCCATGGCCGTGGGGGTGCTCCTCTACATCTGGGAGTCCGAGCGGTACGGGCTCGACATCGCCCCGTGGCAGATGGCGCTCCCGCTGGTCGTGATGGGGGTCGGCATGGGGCTGATCGTCGCGCCGCTGACGGACGCCGTGCTGTCGGACGTGCCGCGCGAACACGCCGGTTCGGCATCCGGCCTGATCAACACCGTTCAGCAGATGGGCAACGCGCTCGGGCTCGGTCTCGTCGCGGTCGTCTTCTTCGGCCAGATCGGCGACCGGCTGACCCGGAGCGAGGTGGGACCCGCCTTCGTGAACGCCTTCGAACATGCTCTGGGCTGGGTGGCCCTGGTCATGATCGCCATCTTCCTGCTGATGTTCGCCCTGCCGAAGCGGCCGGCCCAGCATGTGGAGGGCGGCGCCTCGGACCCCTCGGAGGGGACCCCCTCCGGGGAACGGGAGCGCGAACTCGTCGCCTGAGCGACGTTCCCGCGTGAGGACGTGAGGGGCCCGTCACCCGAGTGGTGACGGGCCCCTCACCCATGCGCAGCCCCAGGTCCTGACGCACATGGTGACGTTGCCCCGGTGCCGGTCCTGTTGCCTTTCCTGGCGCATGTACTGACTCACGTCCTGGCAGGTGGACTGAAGTCCGTTCATGCCCGAATCACGTCCGAACCTGTTTACTTTCCGGAAATCCGGGCGTAGCCTCCGAGGCGAAACCACAGGTTCGGGCATATACGGGTGACGGTCGGGTCGGAGGGCAACGGACATGTACGCACCGGAGCGGCAGCAGGAGATCCTGCGGCTCGCCCGAGACGGCGGTCGGGTGGACGTCCTGTCGCTGGCCGAGGAGTTCCAGGTCACGGCGGAGACGATCCGCCGCGATCTGAAGGCCCTCGACCGTGCCGGCCTGGTGCGCCGCGTACACGGCGGTGCCATACCGGCCGGACGCCTCGACTTCGAACCGGACCTCGCCGAACGCGAGGGCACCTCCACCGACGAGAAGGACCGCATCGCCAAGGCGGCCCTCACGGAACTGCCGACCGAGGGGACGATGATCCTCGACGCCGGTACGACGGTCGCCCGACTCGCCGCGGCCCTCCCGCTGGACGCCTCACTCACCGTCGTCACGCACAGCCTGCCCATCGCGGCCCGTCTCGCGGACCACCCCGGGATACAGCTTCACCTCGTCGGGGGGCGCGTACGGCACCGTACGCGCGCCGCTGTGGACGCGTGGGCGCTGCGCGCGTACGGCGAGATCCGCGCCGACGTCCTGTTCGTCGCCGCCAACGGCTTCTCGGCTGAGCACGGGCTGACGACCCCGGACCTCGCCGAGGCCGCGGTGAAGCGGGCGGCAGTCGCCGCCGCACGCCGCGTGGTGCTGCTGGCCGACTCCGCCAAGCACGGTCAGGAGCACTTCGCCCGCTTCGGCGACCTGAGCGACGTGGACCTGCTGATCACCGACAGCGGGCTGAGCCCCGACGACGCGGCCGCCATCGAACACGGCGGCCCGGAAGTGGTACGCGCATGAGCGGCACGAGCGGGAGCGCCGACACGAGCACCATGAGCAGTACGAGCACCAGCAGGAGCACGAGCACCAGTACGAGCAGTACGAGCACGGGCGTTACCAGCATGATCCTCACCGTCACCCCGAACCCCTCCCTGGACCGCACCTACGAGGTCCCGTCCCTCGACCGCGGCGAGGTCATCCGCGCGACCGGTGAGCGGATGGACCCGGGCGGCAAGGGCGTGAACGTCTCGCGTGCCGTCGCGGCCGCAGGGCGGCGCACGATCGCCGTGCTGCCCCTGGGCGGTGCGCCGGGTGCACTCGTCGCCGACCTGCTCGACGCGCAGGGCATCGAGGTAGCGCCGGTCCCGGTCGCCGGAGCCACCCGCTCGAACATCGCGCTCGCGGAGTCCGACGGCGTCCTCACCAAGATCAACGCACCGGGGCCCGAACTGTCGGCGGAGGAACAGGAACTTCTCCTGGAGACGGTGCGCGAGCAGTCGCGCGGCGCCGACTGGATCGCCTGCTGCGGAAGCCTGCCCCGGGGCCTCGCGCCCTCCTGGTACGCCGAGGTGGTCGCGCGGGCGCACGCCGGAGGCGCACGCATCGCCCTGGACACCTCGGGACGTGCGCTGCTCGAGGCGCTGCGCGAGCGGCCCGACGTGGTGAAGCCGAACGCCGAGGAGCTCGCGGAGGCCGTCGGGCGCCCCCTGACGACCGTGGGTGACGCGGTGAAGGCGGCCGAGGAGCTGCGCGGAATGGGCGCCCGAGCCGTACTCGCGAGCCTGGGCGCCGACGGGCAACTGCTCGTGGAGGACACGGGCACCTGGTTCGGCAGTGCGCGCGTGGACGTCGTACGCAGCAATGTGGGGGCGGGCGATTCCTCCCTCGCCGGCTTCCTCGTCGCCGGCGGCAGCGGCCCCGCGGCGCTCGCCTCCGCCGTCGCGCACGGCGCGGCGGCCGTCCAGCTGCCCGGCAGCGTGATGCCGACCCCGGACGACCTGGACCCGGCCGCGGTGACGGTCACGGCACAGGTGCCGGTGGACCGTGAACTGACGGAGCCGGTGTCATGACGACGACGCCCGCGCTCCCCACGAAGCCTGTGCTGCCTGTGCTGCGCACGTTCGTCACGTTGCTCACCTTCGCCGTGAAGCCCGTGAAGCCCGTGAAGTTCGAGCAGTTCTTGATGCGCACGTTTTTCGTGGCACCCGTGCGGCCCGTGTTGCGCACGGTCCCTGTGCCGGCCGTACTGCCCCCGGTGTCCGGCGAACCGTTCGTCGAGCGGCGGTCTTGCTCGTCGGTCGTCGCCCGGCACGGGCGGCTGCGGCGCCCGAGCCGCCCTGCTGACCGGGGGAAACCTGGTCCGAACCCACCTCCGCCTGCCGCCCCGCGGCGGCGAGGTCTCCCCGCCCTCGCGTTCAGCCTCCTCACCCCCTCCCACCACTGCACCGCCGTAACAACCCCCGTCCCCGTTCCCACCCTCGCCCACCACCCCACGCCCCGGGCGATACGCGTGCGAAGGAGCCCGCGATGAGCGACATGATCACCGCGGACCTGGTCGATCTCGACCTGTCCGCCGAAACCAAGGAAGCGGCGGCGCGGTCCCTCGCCGAGCGCATGGTGGCCCAGGGCCGGGTGACCGACCTGGAGGGCTTCCTCGCCGACGTGGCCGCCCGCGAGGCCCAGATGCCCACCGGCCTCGACGGCGGCATCGGCATCCCGCACTGCCGGAGCGCCCACGTCACCGAGCCGACGCTCGCCTTCGGCCGCAGCGCCGCCGGCATCGACTTCGGCGCAGCCGACGGCCCCGCCGACCTGATCTTCCTGATCGCCGCCCCCGCCGGCGCGGACGACGCCCATCTGACGATCCTGTCGGCGCTGGCCCGTCAGCTCATGAACGCCGACTTCACCGACGCGCTGCGCTCGGCCGGCGACGCGACGACCGCGGCGGCGCTGATCCGCGGCGACGAGGCGCCGGTCACCGGGACCCCCGTCGCCGAAGTCCCGGCCACCGAGGCCGAGGACACTTCCGAAGACTCCGTGTCGGCGTCGGCGGCGGGCAGCGCCGACGCCGAGACGGGCCCCAGCACAGTCCCGAAATGCGC
>NZ_JBHWUU010000113.1:0-24687 GCF_042737375.1 Streptomyces sp. NPDC060000 | reverse complement strand
AATCAAAAGGGGGCGGCCGGGGCCGTGGCTGCTCGTTCGACCAGCCTGAAAAGCACGACAGCCCCGGTGACTTGAGACCCCCCGGGGCTGTCCAGGACCTGACTGGAGGACCTGATGCAGAACAGCATGACACGCACCGCGTCGCAGCCGCGGGCCGGGATCATCGACGACATCGAGCGCGAGGACGACTCCAAGGGCTACGAGCCTGAGGAGGCTGCCCGCGTCGACGTCGCCCGGGTCCTCGTTCCCATCGCCGCGCCGGTGCTGGCCGGTTGGGAGGTGGCGGCGTGATCACCAGCCTCACCGACGCCGAACGCGAGGCGCTCTCGCAGAAGAACCGGGAGCAGAACCAGCGGTCGGAGGCCAACCGCCGATGAGCGCCCGCCCGACCGACGACCTGTTCGTCCGCTACATGAAGGCGTTCGAGGACTCCACCAAGCACACCGCCGACTGCCCGGCCTGCCAGGGCGAGACGCCGTGTGCGCAGGGGATGCCGATTCACGAGCGGTTCGCCCGCCTTCAGGACGCCTACCGCGAACGCCAGTCGAAACAGCAGCGCTGACCCCGGCATTGCCCGTCGTCCCCGCCCCTCACCGGGCGGGGCTGGCGGAGAGCGTCGGGAGCCCACCCCGCTCCGGCCGTCCGGCCGTCGTAGACACGCAACAGCCCCAGGGTGGCCGCCCCGGGGCTGTCTCTTGCACTGGACCTTATGGGAGGCCCGAATGAAGCGAGTTTCCGTCGCCATCGTACGCAACCACGCCTACGCGCCCGTCTGCACCGACACGCCGGTCCGGCCCCGCGCCGCCTGTGCCGATGAGGACTCCGAGCTGTTCTTCCCCATCGGCAACACCGGCCCGGCGCTGCTCCAGATCGAGGAAGCCAAGGCTGTCTGCCGTCGCTGCCCGCTGATGGAGAGCTGCCTCGAGGGCGCGCTGGAGCGCAACGAGCTGGGCGTGTGGGGCGGCACCGATGAGACCGACCGCCGCCGCATCAAGCGCCGCGCCGCTCGCCGCCGCACCGCTGCCTGATCCGTTCTGGCGGCTGCCTGATCCGCTCGCACCGACCGCTGCACCACGGCGGCCGGGACGGGCGGCGACGGGGAGCCGGACAGCCCGGACCGACAGCCCAGGGAGGCCCTGATGGGCACGACGACCACCCCGCTCGACACCGCGACGACCACCACCGGCACCACTCGGCTGCCGGACTCGCTGTGCACGCACACGCCGCACTGCCCGGCCGCCCACAGCTCGGACAGGGAGGCCGCGCAGGCCATCGCGAGCCACCCGGAGCAGGGCTGGAGCCTGCTGTGCAACGGCGTCCTGGTCTTCGACGACACCGGCGACCTGCTCCCCGACGGCCGGGTCATCGCCCCGCACCGTCCCCTCGCGATCACGGCCTGACGGCTGCCTGATCCGCTCGCACCGGACGCCGCACCACGGCGGACCGGATCGGGCGGTGACGGGGAGTCGGACAGTCCCTTTCGCTCCCGCCCGGCGGGAGCCGCACACAGTTTCGTGTCCGCCCCGCAGCACTCCCCCGGACCCGCCGCCCGCACCACGGGCGGCCGGCCTTTCAGCACGGCCCGCTCCGGGAAGGCAACGGCCCCCCCGGGGCCGATTTCGGCTCCGCCGACCGCCGTTTCGGGAGCAGCCGACCGCGTTTCGGGAGCGGCTGCTCCTGCTTCGACCACACCCGGAATGACCCCCTCTGGAGGCCCCCATGACGATCACCGACATGCCGCAGAACGCGGCACCCGACACCCCTGTTTCGCGGACGCCGACCGCCGTTTCGGACGCACCCGAGTTCGTTTCGGGAGCCGCCGGGGCCGTTTCGGAGACACGGAAGCGGAACCCGATCAAGCCCAAGCGGGACCGCTTCACGGCCGCCCTGCCGTACGTCGCAGCGGTCTTCGGCACGCTGGTCGGCGCCATCGGCTTCGCCATGTCGTACGACACCCTCGCCAAAGTTGCTTTGAGCTGGGGATTCAGTGAGGGCCTCGCGCCCTGGTTCCCGATCGGCGTGGACGCTTCGATCCTGGCGTTCCTGGCCCTGGACCTCTACCTGATCCTCAAGGGCATCCCGTGGCCGGTGCTGCGGATGGCCGCACACGGCATGACCGGCGCCACCGTGTGGTTCAACGCGTCCTCGCAGGGCGAGATCGGCCACGACCCGGTCCAGTCCGCCTCGCACGGCGTCATGCCGGTCCTCTTCGTGATCGGCGTGGAGGCGGCACGGCGGCTGTTCATCAAGAAGGCGCAGCTCGAAGCGGGTACGCACGCCGACCGCATCCCGCTGCACCGCTGGATCCTCGCCCCGCTGGCGACCCCGAAGTTCTACCGCCGGATGAGGCTGTACGGGGTCACCTCCTACCCGGAGATGATCCGGCGTCAGCAGGACCTCACCGCCTACGAGCAGTGGCTCAAGCGCAAGTACAAGGGCAACCTGAGCAAGGCGTCCGAGGATGAGCGGCTGCCGATGAAGATGGCCGCCTACGGCTACACCGTCGCGCAGGCCCTCGCGATGCCTGACCAGCAGGAACGCGAGGCTGAGGAGCGGGCGGAGGAAGCCGAGCGCCGGCGCCTGGAGGCGGAGACGCGGCGGGAGGTCGCGCAGAAGAAGGCCGAAGCCGACCGGCTGGAGGCAGGCGGCGAACTCGAAGCCGTCCGCGCCCGGGTGGAAGGCACAACCGCTCAGGCCCGCGCCCACGCCCGAGCCCAGGCCAGCGCCGCAGAGCGGGCCGCTGAGCTGGAGGAGAAGGCACTGGAGACGGCCCTGGTCGCCGAAGCCCGCGCCCGCGAGGCGGAGGCGGAACGCAAGGAAGCCCAGGAGCGCCGCACGGCAGCTGCCGCCGACCTGGAGACGGCCGAACTGGAGCGGCGCGCGGCGGAGAAGCGGAAGGCAGCGGCGGAGGCCGACCGGGTCGCCGCGGCGGAGGCACAGGCGATCGAGACGGCGGAGATCGCTGAGGCTCGCGAGCGTGCTGCCGAAGCCGATCGGCGTGCTGCCGAAACGGAGATGGCCGCTGCCGAAACGCGCCGCCGCGCTGCCGAAGCCGACCGGCTGGCGGCGCAGGAGAACGAGCGCAAGGCGACTGCCGACGCCAACGTCCAGGCCGCCCGGCTGCGCGAGGCCGAAACGGAGATGGCTGCTGCCGAAACGCGGCTCGCCGTCGCCGAAGTCGAGCGGCGCGCGGTCGAAATGGAAGACGAGGCGAAGCTCACCTCGCGTGAGCGGGCGGTCCGCAAGGTCGCGCGCATGGCGCTCGCGGCAGGCCTGGTGACGGTCGGCCTCGGTCCTGACGAAATCCACCCCGCGCTGTCCCGGGTGGTCTCGATCGCCGACGTCCAGCGCGAGACGGCGGTGTCCTCCACGGACACGGCCTCGAAGTACCGCCAGGAGGCGGCCGAACTGCTCGCGGGCGGCTACCGCCCCGGGCAGTGACCTGCACAAACGAGCTGTTCGACGGTTCCACCGGCCCCCGAGACGTTGTCGTCGCCTCGGGAGCGCGGTGAAGGCGCCGAAACGCCACCCCAAACCCTGCCAGATCGCCCCCGCCCCGAGAAGGAGAACCCCACCTCATGGATATCAACGCACTGTTCACGGATGAGGGCCTGCGGGCCTTCACCGCGACCGTCCGCGACCAGCACGTTCGCGATGCCCAGCAGTACGGGCAGATCGCCGACATCGTGCGCCGGCGCCTGGAGCAGACGCCGATCGAGGGCGACCGCTGGATGGCCAAGAAGATCCGCGCGTGGAAGGTGTCGCGGCAGGTCAAGGCCATGCAGAAGGCGTCCGAGGAGGCCGCGAGCAAGGCGGAGGCCCTGTACGCGACCTACGTCAACGAGGTCCTGGAGCTCCCGCAGCGCAGGGCGGTGGCGGAGGCCAAGAAGCTGGAGCGCAAGAACAGCCGCCAGGCCGCCGTCGGCGCGGCCGTCGCGAGCTCGCTGAACAAGACGGTGACCTCGCTGGGTGCCCCGCCCGAGCAGGTCCCGGGCGCGGTCCCGCAGGCGAGGCCGGCGGAGTTCGTCACCCCGGACAACCCCTGGAATCAGTGGCCGATGGCGGCCGGTGGTGAGCGGCCGACCAGCACGATCAACGACTACTTCGCGAAGGGAGAACAGGGTTGAGCACGCCTCGGCAGACGCAAAACCGCGCGAATCACTGGAACGCGCGGATCCAGGCTGCCACGACCGAGAAGGAGCGCGCCGGGGTCTGGTACGACGCGGTCCGGACCCTGGCCCGCCAGGCCGAACGCGATGGCAATCCGGACCTGTGGCGCAAGCTCACCGCCACGCTGCACGACTTCTACAAGAACAACGGAGGGTGACGAAGTTCTTCTTCATCACCGGCTCCTCCTCGCCGCCTGGAGCACCCCAAGGCGCGCGCGTGTCGTGCGCGTGCGAGGGTGCCCCAGGCGGTGACCGTCTGTCAACTCCGAGAGGGAGACGTCATGGCCGACGACGACGGCCCCAACAACCTGATCCACTTCCCCCGCGTGGGCTTCACCGACCCCGCCGAACCCTCTGCGGAGACGCCCGATCCGGCCCCGGCCGACGTGCCGTTCGCGGCCCCCGCCACCGTCTCCACGGACACCCCCGCAACGTTTGCACCCACGACTCGCACCGCTCCTCTGGACACGATCGCGGCCCTGCCCGAGCCCGGTCTGGGCACCCCGTTCAGGGCGGATTCCGCGCCCGCAGCAGCGCCCGCTGCGGGGGGCGCGATGGTCCCGGCGACCTTCCGGTCCGAGAGTGCGCAGCCGGCCGCGCCGCGCCTGGGCGCGCTGTCGCTGGCCGCGATCCTGGCGGTGTCCCTGGCGGCCATGCGCGGCATCCACTCCGCCATCGCGTCGAACCGGGCCAACCGGGAGCAGCACGAGGCGGTCGCGAAGACCGCGAACGCCGGCAAGGACGGCTCCTTGGGGGGAAGTTCGAAGAAGCAGGTGCAGCCCAGCCACGAGTACGGCCGTAAGTCCCTTCAGCGCGGTCCTGGGAGCCCGGGAGGGCGCTCCGGCGGCGCTGGTCCGGGCAGGTCCGGAGGGGGCGGCAGCGGGGCGTTCAGCGGCTCGGGAGGCCGGGGGCGCAGCGGGGCGACGACCAGGTCACCCAGCGGTTCCGGCGGCGGCTCCCGGGGCGGGCGCGGCGGCGGTTCGGGCTCCGGCTCGGGCGGCGGCCGTTCCAACTCCGACTCCGGCAAGGGCGGCTCGGGGATCACCCCGCTCAGGCGCAGCTCGCAGGGCGGCGGCTCCAGTCTCAAGAAGAACCGCGGCCCCGGCTCCTCCGGCGGTTCGGGTGGCTCGGGCGGCGGCAAGGGTCCGAGTAACAGCGGCGGCGGTGGCGGCGGGAGGAAACGCTCCCCCGGCAGCGGCGGCGGGGCTGGCTCCTCAGGGGGCGGCCCGAGCACGAACCGCAAGCGCGGTCCCGGCGGCACCGGGGCCGGCGGTTCGTCCGGCGGTCCCGGCACGAAGCGCGGTCCGGGCTCCTCAGGGACGGGCACCGGCAAGACCGGGCCCGGCACGTCCAGCTCGAAGGGCCCCGGTTCCGGAAAGGGAACGGGCACGGGCCCCAAGAGCGGGACGACGAAGTCGCCGCGCGGCACGACCGGGCCCGGCGGGATCCTGCGGAAGAAGCCCGGCACCACCACCCCCGGCACCGGCCCGAAATCGAAGCCGAAGGGGAAGGGCACGACCGGCCCCGGCGGCGCGGCGCCCGGCAAGGGCGGCGGCAAGAAGGGCAAGACCCGCTCCGGCAAGGGCGGGACGGGACCTGCGCCTGGGGTGCCCAGGCCGCCGGGCGGGAAGTCCCGCAAGGGCAAGAAAGTCAAGCTCACGCCCGGAATCGCGCACGGCACCATGGCGGCGTCGGACACTTACGGCTGCCGCTGCCGCAAGTGCCGCCGCTTCGACCGCGAGTACGGCAAGAAGATGGACGCGGCGAGGAAGGCCGCGGCGCGCGGCCGGACCACCTTCGGTGAGGCGGTGCAGGAGACCGCTGAGAAGCGCCTCAAGCGCCGCCGCAAGAAGATGGGCCCGCCCGTCCTGTCGAAGGTCAAGGTCAGGAAGCCGAAGAAGAAGACCGGCCCGAAGACCAAGACCAAGGCCGGGAGCGCCAAGCCCGCCGGGAGCACCGGGCCCGTCGGCCCGGCCGCGACGGCACCGGCCCGCCGCACGCCGTGGTCCACGGCCAAGGCGCGGGCCCGCAAGCGCGCCCGGCTGCGGACCACCACGGTGCCGGGCCCCCGTCCGGCGCCGGCGACCGGCACGACCACCGTGCCGAAGTCCATCGTCATCATGCCCCCGCCCCGGCCCGCCCCCGCGGTCCCGGCCACCGCGGTCGCCGGGGCCACCACCGCACCGGCGCCACCGGGCGGGGGCACGGTGCCCGGCACCGGCCAGCCGCGCCTGTCGCCGTTCGAGGCGATGGGCATGGCGACGACGGTGTCCGCTCCGGCTGGTCCGATCACAGTCGAGCGGGCCGGCTCCCCCGGATCCGCTCCGGCGAAGTCCGGTGCGGTCCTGCCCGCCGGCACGAGCACGAAGGAGAACAGCGTGAGTGATGCCTGGCTGACGAAGTGGGGCAGCGGCAGCCTCGCGGACATGGACGCGCAGCACGAGACCGAGGTCACCCTCGACGACACGCTCGATGTCCTCGAGGAGCTCACCGCGCAGTCGTTCCAGGCGCACGAGACGTGCCGCAAGCTCTCCGTGAAGGCGCGGGAGATCCGGCACGAGCTGGACGAACTTGCCGCCGACCTGCGCTCCACGCACAACGTCATCGGCCGCCTGACCGGCGCCGCGATGGCGAAGCTGGCGGAGTCCATGGAGCTCCTGGCCCGCAAGGCCGACGAGATGGCCACCAAGTCCCTGGTGGCCGCGGAGCTCTCCGAGACGGCGGAGAACGCGATGTTCGACGCCTACCGCCCCTTGCAGCAGGCCACCGAGGACACGGGCCTGGCCGTGCCCGCCGCCCGCATCCACAACGAGAACTGAGAGGAGATCACGTGAGCGACAACCTCCCCGCCATCCCGGGCATCAACAACGGCGTCGCAGGCGGCGCCGGCAGCGGCTTCCTCGCCCTGGCCGGCCGGACCGCCAAACTCGCTGCCTCCGCCCTCTTCCTCAAGGAGGGCATGCACCTGCTCCGCTCGCACATGCAGGCCAACTCCAACGCGGCCATGCGCCTGTCGGAGATGTGCGGCCAGGCCGAAGTCGAGCACCAGTTCACCTCGATGATCGAGGACACCTCCACCGCCCTCACCGCGGTCGCGGAGGCGTCCGGGGACATGGTGAACGCCGCCGACTCCGTCGACACCGACGCCCGCGGCTTCAACAACGCGCACGACCGGGAGTACCGCCCCGGATACGAAGCCTCCAACGGCTCCGGCGTGCGCCAGGCCAAGCCCGGCTTCTACCGGCGCACCGGCCGCCGCAGCTGACCCACCCCATCCCCGCCGCAGCAGGGGCCGCGCCCACACCGGGCGCGGCCCCTGCTGCCCCCTGCCCCGAAGGAGGCTGTGTTGAGCACCATCGACCAGGCGGCGCCGACCGCCGACACCACCAAGCCCGTCCCCGGCCACGTCATCTACCGGCGCGTCCTGGCCGAACGCACCTCCTACGCCCTCGCCGCGGCCGGGATGGCCGTCGGCCCCCAGCTGGACGACAGCGCCTGGTCCTACCTCGCCTCCGGCGGCATCGGACTGGGCACCCTCGCCTGGCTGTACGCGAAGACCAAGGACCCCGACCACGGCCTGGACACCATCACCCGCGCCCAGCGGGCGATCCCGTTCCTGACGGCCGCCGGCACCTACGTGGCGAACCTGATCACCCCCGGCTTCAACTGGTGGGAGGTCGTCGTCCCGGCCGCGTGGGCGTCCCTGATGGGCTGGATGGCGCCGCTCACCCGCAGCGCCGGCCTGGTCCTGGAGCTCAGCGAGCACCAGGCGCAGACCGGCCCCGCCCGGGAGCTGACGTACACCGAGTTCCTCGCCGCGAAGTGGGCGCAGGCCACCGGCGATGGCACCCGCCTGGTGTCCATCACCCCGTTCCGCGCCGACCGGCCCGACTTCGAGGCCGTCGTCGTCGCCCAGGCCGGGAAGGCGGTGCCCACCTTCACCGAGGTGCAGCTGGCCGCCGCGTTCGACTTCCCGGTCGGCACCGTGAAGATGCGGCCGATCCAGGGGTCCGGGCCGGGCCGGATGCGAGTGGTCGCCCGGCCGACCAGCGAGGACAGCGAGCGCACGGCCGAAGGGCTGCGCGGCCTGTGGGAGACGGCGGTCGCCGCCCCAGGCGGCGCGGCCCCCGGCGTCGCCTTGATCGACTACCGGTCCGAGCCGCACCGCATCGTGCTCCTGGTCGCCTCCCCTCCGGGCAAGGAGATCCGGCTGCCGCACACGGCGATCTGCTCCGCGTTCGGTATCGACGACCCGTCCCGGCTGGTCATCGAGACCGACGGCATCCGGCAGGGCGTCGTCTCCGTCTACAAGACGAACCCGCTGATGAAGGTCCGCAAGGCCACCGTCGAAGACCTGACGATGGACTCCAAGGGCCGTATCACCATCGGCGTCTGCCACGACGGCAAGCCCGCCCGGATGCGGCTGTGGGACCCCGAACTGGGCGCACTGCGCGGCATCACCGCCGGCGTCACCGGCGCGGGCAAGTCCGTCCTGCAGAACCTGATCCTCGCCTCGGAGAAGCGCTCCGGCGTCGTCTCCTGGGTCGGCGACGTCCAGGGCGGCATGTCGCTGCCCGAGGCGGAGGGCCGGGTCGACTGGTTCGCCAAGGGCCCGGTGGAAACGCTGCTGATGCTCACGGCCGCGCACGCGGTCATGAAGTACCGCGAGCACGTCAGCAACGCGATGGGCCGCGGCGACTTCGCCCTCGGGCGGCCGTGGCCGCTCATCAACATCACGCTGGACGAGATCAACCGGCTGCTGTCCCACCCGGACGAAGCGATGCGCAAGGCGACCGCCTACCTCATCGCCGACATCCAGAAGACCGGCCGCAAGGTCGGCATCGGCATCCGGCTCGCCGTGCAGTCCCTGCACCTCAAGGACCTCGGTGACGACGACGCGATCCGCCAGCAGGGCAAGGTCGGTGCGCTGTTCCTCATGCGCACCGCCTCCTCCTCCACCAAGGAGATGGGCCTGGACGGCATCGCCCCGACCGGCTTCCAGATGGAGAACATCCCCGCCCGGATCTACGAGGACGGGCAGATCGAGGCACTGTTCTCCGGCAAGGACGACGAGGACGGCGAGTCCACCGCGGGCATGGCGTACATGTTCCTCGACGGGCGGGCCAAATTCATGCGCACCTTCTTCGCGAAGAAGGTCGACGGCGTCTACCCCGACCTGATCGCCCTGTACGGCGACGAACCGGCGAACGGACTGACCGAAGGCGAGGCCAAGGCCGCGCAGGCCGGGGCCGCGATCTACGGCGTGCGGCACACCAACCCGTACGCCGACTGCGAGACCCTCGCCCAGGCGTTCTCCGACGCTCCCGGCAGCAAGCCGACGACCGGCCCCCCGGCTGCGGACACCGACGGAGACGACGACAGCAGCGAGGCACCCGCCCCGTTCGAGACGCCGTTCGGGATCCCGTTCGGCGACAGCGGTCCTGATATCGGGGAGGAGCCCGGCCTCCAGGACCAGATCCTCGAACTGCTCGCCGACGGACCCAAGCAGCTCAAGGACCTGCGCGCCGCGCTGCCCGGCTTCCAGCCCTCCAGCGTCAGCAACGCCTGCACCCAGCTCAAGGCGAAGGGCCTGGCCGTCTCGCGCAAGCGCGGCCACTGGCAGCTCGCCGACAGCTGACCCGCACCCACCACCCACTCACCGAAGGAAACCGATACCCGTGGCCCTGTCGATCTCCCTGGTCCTGCTCCTCGGCATCATCGTCTTCGTCCTCGTGCGCACCGGCTACCAGCGGATCATGCCGGGCATCGCGGTCTGCCTGTTCGGCTTCTTCCTCGCCAGTACCGGCATCGCCCCCACGATCACCAGCGCCGTCTCCTCCGTCACCGGATGGATCAGCAGCTTCTGACCAGCCCGCCCGACCCCGCGAACGAGAAGGAGAACATGACGATGAACCGACCCCTGGTGCTCCTGGTCGACGACGCCGCCGACGTCCTGGCGGCCAGCCCCGAGGCCCGCGCGCTCGTCAACGAGCTGCTGCGCACCGGCCGCCGCAACGGCCTGGTGGTCCGCTCCGAGGGCCGCCGACCGCTGCCGCACTGGCAGTACCCGACGGCGGCCGCGCTCGAGGGCGCCGCCGACCAGCAGTAGCCCCGCCCGCTCCCCCGCCCCCTGCGCCCTCCCCGCCAAATCCGGCGGGGAGGGCGCCCCACGTCTGCCCCGAAACGGAGATCACCATGGACTTCGACCACATCACCCGCCCGCTCACCGACGCCGAAGCCAAGGCCGAAGCCGAGCGGATCATCGCCCGGTCCTTCCAGCCCGAGACGCCGGTGCGGCACATCCCGACGTCGTTCCGCGACGACACCCCGCTGCCCGCGTACGGCGACACCCCGCCCGTCCATCAGGACGACAAGCGGATCGTCCCTGCCTGGGCCGCCGGGATCGCCGTGGCCTCCATCGGCGTCGGCGCCGGCATCACCGGCATCGGCTGCGGAGCCTGGCTCGTGCTCCAGGGCCTGGCCTCCGTCACGCTCTACGGCGTCCTCATGGTCACCCTGCCGTTCGCGGGCGTCGCCATGGTCGCCACCGCGATCGGCGGCGCGATCAACAAGGCCCGCAGCGCCGTCACGAACAACGTGTTCGAGGCGCCGGTCGTGCAGAACACGCAGATCAACAACACCAGCAACCAGCGCGGGATGTTCTCCCGCACCCGCAACGACGTCCGCTGAACTCCGGGCGCCCTGCCTCGTATCCGACACCTCGCCCGCGGGCCGGGCTCGGGTGCGGGACAGGCCGTCCGGCCTCACGGTCAGTCGTAGTCGATCCAGATCCGGCCGTGCTCATCGACTTCAGCCCCACGGATCTGCCCGTCGACGATCGCCCGGTTGACGGTCACTTCGACGTCGTAGTCCACGTCGATCCACAGCACCCCGTCGTCATCGGTGTACGCGGGCCAGATCGTGTCGTCCGTGTCGATGACCTCATCGAAGACGACTTCCTCCGGCTCATCGCGGGTGAACCACCCCATCGCAGCCGCCTCCCCTCTCCGGTCCTGTCGCACACAGCTTGTCCCACTCGCACGCTCCGTGAACACCTCATCGACACCTTGGAGTTGACCCGTGCCGTCCAACGACAACACCCCCGGCCAGAACCGCCAGGAGCTCACCTACCTTCCCGTCCCGTTCCCGAAGGCGCCGCCCAAGGAGCCGCGGTTCGCCGCGCTGCGCGAGCGGCTGCGCGATGGGTGGAACCGGGCCTGGGACGTCGACGGCGTCCTCTACGAGATGTGGCAGGACGTCCTTCGCGTTCCCGAGGACGGCCCGCGGCACATGGCCCCCTGGATCCGGGCCGTCCTGATGGTCGCCGGAGTGTCCTTCGTCGTGCTGATGGCCAAGGCCGCCGGCGAAGTCGTCCTCCAGGCCCTGCACCAGCTGCTCACCGCCGTGCCCAAAGTGCAGGTCGGCGTCGACACCTCCAGCGGGGTCGCCGCCGTCGTCGACCAGCCGGTTCGCACGTACATCGCGCAGCACTCCACCGGCCTCGCCGTCGAAGGCTCCACCGTGTACACGCTGTGGCTGCTCACCGGCATCGTCGGCCTGGTCCTCGGCTACCTCTCCCGGAACAACGGCGTGCGGGCGATGTGGACCGGGTGGGGCGCGGCCACCGTGTTCATGGTCTGGACGACCACCCCGGCAGCCAGCCGTCCCATCGCGGCCGGGCTCGCGGTCCTCGCCTGGACGT
Source organism: Streptomyces sp. NPDC060000 (assembly GCF_042737375.1). NCBI lineage: Bacteria > Bacillati > Actinomycetota > Actinomycetes > Kitasatosporales > Streptomycetaceae > Streptomyces > Streptomyces sp. NPDC060000. The sequence goes on along the minus strand of NZ_JBHWUU010000113.1, from coordinate 12,816 downwards.
TCCTTTCCGCGTTCGCGATGCGCGGCCTGACCCTGCGCCGCCGCGTCGTCGTCGGCCGCCCGGCCAAGGTCACCGTCAGGCCCGAGATCCACGTTCCGGTGCAGCCCCCGGCCCCGGCCGCCGAACAGCACCCGCACAGCGGCTGCCCGTTCCGGGACTGACGTCCGGTCGCTCCGCCTGGTTCTCGCCCACCCGTTCGCGGGTGGGCGAGGGCTGGACAGGCCGACCGGCCGCCTCGCACCGCGCCCCGCCGACACCAGAGCACGACGTCGACGGGGCGCGGCGCTTGCTGTCCACCGACATCTGGAGGAACCGCTCGTGCTCATCCCCCGCCCGCGTCGCCGGATCGGCCGGCCCCGCCCGCAGCGCCCCGGCCCCCGCTACCCGCAGCACCCCGCCCGGCTCCCCGGCGCCTGGAGCCGGTGATGCCCCGCCCCCGGAAGAAGGGGCGCCGCCGCGAGGTCAAGAAGGTGCCGCGCAGCACCGCGACCCTGCCGGAGTTCGATCGGCGCACCTGCCCCGAGGGCCTGGTCACCAGACGCCAACTGCGCGAGCGGGGCCTGAGCCCCGGCGGGCACGGCCCGGTCGCGGTCCTGCGCTGCAAGTACTGCGCGTACCGGCCCGACCAGTCGTGCAACCACCCGACCAGGGGCTGGCTTTACGACGTAAAGATCGCCCGACCGAAGCGCGTGCTGACGATGGCGCAGGAATGGGCGCTGGACAGGGCGATGGCCGCGAGGTCCACGTGCCCGACGTGCCTGCGCCGGTACTACTTCTGCCTCCCGCTGCGCACCCAGGGCTGCTGCGACCCCTGCGCCCGGGGCTACGAGCCCAGCCCCGACACGTACTTCCCTTCCACGGCCCCGGTGACGCACCGGCTGGCCGCCTGATCAACGACCCTGCTGAAGGAGAGTCACCGTGCCACTGTTCACCCGCGCCGCCCCCGCTCCCGAGACGTGGACGCCGGAGGGCACGGTCGTCGCCCAGCGCTACCGGGCGCTGGAGGGCGCGACCGTCCTCGTCTACACCGCCGACACCGACCAGGGCACCCCGCGCTACGTCGCCGCGTGCCTGGGATGCACTCACCGCGCGGACCGCAACAGCGCGGGCAACGTGATGACGGAGGCGGAGGCCGCCAGCGACGCCAACGCGCACGCCGCCGCCTGCCGGGCGGTATCGCGCGGCGTGCCCGCCCGGCCCGACGACACCGAGGTCGCCAAGCTGATCCGCACCCGGCTGTGGGCCCGCCGCTACGGCAACAAGCCGCACCCGGTGCGCCTGTCCGAGTTCAACGGGCTGCGCGTCGACCTTCAGCGCCCCACCGACTGGATCAAGGCCGTGCTGGTCGACATGGCGCAGGCCGACCCCGGCTTCCTCGCCGCGGAGCCCGTCGACTCCGGGCAGGGCGTCCGCTTCACCGTCCAGCCCTTCACCCGGCCCTGACGGTGCGCGTCCAGACCACCTTCGTAGTCGCGGCCGCCGTGCCCGTCACGGTCGCCGCGGCCGCCGCCGTCCTCGAGGCCGGCCGCTGGCGGCTGTACGCCGACCGGCACCGCATCGAGCTCAAGCCCCGGCCCCGCCGCTCCTGCCCCGACTGCCGGGGCGCGGGCGGCTGGTGGGTCGGCGGCCCGAAGACCACCATCGCGAACACCTGGCCCGCCTCGCAGGTCCTGTCCCTGGACGCGCTGCGCGAGACGGTCAGCGACGACTTCTCTGTCAAGTTCAGTGTGTTGAAGGAGCTCGCCCTTCACTCGAGGCGGATGGGCTGGGTGGCTGAGTGCTGCCCTGGCCGCGCCGAACGGTTCAAGCGGATCCACGAGATGTCCGCCGACCGCGACGGCCCTTTCTTCGCCGAGGACTTGGAGAAGCTGACGCGCAGGTATCAGCAGCGAGCCCGCTCGCGGTCCGCCGTATCTCTGCCGGCAAGGGGTCTGGCCAAAATGCGGGCCAAAGGGGCAATTAGTTGATCTTGAAGCCCTGACGCGCCCGGACTGAACGGTTCTCATTGGAAGGTGGTCTAACCGCCGGGAGAACAGGCTGGAGCCTCGCGTGCGACAGCCATGCGATTCCCAGAAACGGTCATTTATCCGAGTTGGCCGGGACGCGGCGGTTCTTGCGGTAGCCGTAGAGGTCGATGGCGAGAGCGACGGCGGCGTGAGTGGCGGGGTGGGGGTCTTGCCTGCGCCAGATGAAGTGGACGGGAACGGGATCGGTGTCGCGCAATGGACGGTAGGCGATGCCGTCGCGCCGGTATTGGGCTGCGGTGGCCTGGGGGGTGATGCCGACGCAGCGGCCGGTGGCGATGACGGCGAGCCAGTCGTCGATGTCGTGGGTGTACTCGACGGCGGGCCGTTCGCCTACGGGCCACAGGTCCAGGGTGGTGGTGCCGGTTCGGCGGTCGATGGCGAGGGTGCGGCCGGGGATCTCGCCCATGCGGATACTGCGGCGGCGGGCCCAGGGGTCGTCGGAGGCGAGAGCCACGTAGCGGTGTTCGTGGCCGACGAGGGCGTGTGACCAGGGCTTGAGGTCGAGAGGGGCGCGGATGACCGCGAGGTCGCAGAGGCCCTCGGCGAGCCCGCCGGTAGAGGAGTTGTGGCGGATGAGCCGGAGTTCGGTCTCGGGGTGGCTTTGGTGCCAGCGGCGCTGGAATTCGGTGGTGTGGCGGCCGAACGCGGACCAGGCGTGGCCGATGTGCAGGCGGCTGTGGCCCGTGGAGGCTTCGGTGACGAGTTCCTCCGCGCCGGACAGCAGCGGGCGGGCGCGGGCAAGAGCCTGTACGCCCGCGGTGGTGGGAGTGATCGTGCGGCTGGTGCGGTGCAGTAGCCGCACCCCGAGGATCTTTTCGAGGGCGAGCAGGTTCCGGGAGACGGCGGCCTGGGAGATGCCCAGCTCGATGCCGGCGTCCGTGAAGCTGCCGGTGTCGACGATGGCTACGAGGCACCGCAGGTGCTTCAGCTCCAGCGCAGCCGCCCCGTTCCGCGTCTCATCCATCCATCCAGCGTATAGCTGAGCGTGTGGATGCATTTTGCGTATACCGATGGTGCGCTCATCGTGGAGGCCATGAAGCTCGATCCCTCCCCCGTCGCATCGCCCCGGGGCACCGCAGTCGACGGGACCGCCTCTGCCCGAGGGACGGGGCGCGGGGCCGGGGTGGCGCTGATGCTGGGCAGCGGCCTGTCCAACCAGACGGGGGCCTCGATCGCGGCGATGGCGTTCCCGGTGCTCGGGCCGGTCGGGGTGGTGGCGGTGCGCCAGTGGGTGGCGGCCGTGGTGCTCGGGGCAGTCGGCCGACCGCGGCTGCGGCACTTCACCGCAGCGCAGTGGCGTCCCGTGCTGGGCCTGGCGCTGGTGTTCGCGGCGATGAACCTGTCCCTGTACGCGGCGATCGAGCGGATCGGGCTCGGGCTGGCGGTCACGCTGGAGTTCCTCGGCCCGCTGGCCGTGGCGCTGGCCGGCTCCCGGCGCCGTGTCGACCTGGTCGCCGCGGTGGCGGCTGCCGCAGCGGTCGTGGTCCTCACGCGCCCCACACCCTCCACCGACTATCTGGGCATCGGCCTGGCTCTGCTGGCCGCGGCATGCTGGGCCTGCTACATCCTGCTCAACCGAACCGTCGGGGCCCGCCTACCCGGCCTGGAAGGCTCGGCCGCCGCGGCGGCCGTCTCCGGTGCCCTCTACCTGCCCGTCGGCGTGTGGGTGCTGTGGCACCACCCGCCCACAGCCGCGGCGCTGGGTTGTGCGCTGGCCGCCGGGGTGCTCTCCTCCGCGGTGCCGTTCCTGGCCGATCTGCTGGCGCTGCGCCGCATCCCGGCACACTTCTTCGGCGTGTTCATGAGCGTGAACCCGGTCTTCGCGGCCCTGGCCGGCCTCACCCTCCTCGGACAGCAGCTCGATGCCCTCGCCTGGCTCGCCATTGCCATGATCGTCGGCGCGAACACCGTCGCCGTTTCCACCGCACACCGTCCCACCATCCACGGGAGTACGACGTGAAGGTCCTTATCGTCCACGCCCACCCCGAGCCCGCTTCCTTCAACGCCGCCCTGAAGGACACGGCCGTGGCCACCCTCACCGCACAAGGGCATGAGGTGAAGGTCAGCGACCTGTACGCGATGGGCTTCAAGGCGATCCCGGACGCCGACGACTTCACCGCGGCCCGCAAGGACCCCGGCCGGCTCCAGATCGACATCGAACAGGAGCACCAGCACGAGACCGGCACCTTCCCGCCCGACGTGGCCACCGAGCAGGCCAAGGTGGAGTGGTGCGACCTGATGATCTTCCAGTTCCCGATCTGGTGGTTCTCCATGCCCGCCATCCTCAAGGGCTGGGTCGAGCGCGTCATGGCCCGCGGCTTCGCCTACGGCGGCGGACGCAAACACGCCAGAGGCGTCTTCCTCGGCCGCAAGGCCATGGTGTGCTGCACCACCGGAACCTCCGCCGACACCTACGCCCCCGACGGCATCGAAGGCGACATCCTGCATCTGCTCTGGCCGGTCAACAACGGAATCTTCCACTACATGGGCTTCACACCTCTGCCCCCTTTCACCGCCTTCGCGCCCCGCCTGGCCACCGAGCAGGAACGCAAAGAGTGTCTCGACGCCTACGCCGAGCGTCTGCGCACTATCGAGACCACCGCCCCCCTCTTCATGCACCCCCGCGAGGACTACGGACCCGACCAGCGGCTCCTGCCCACCGTCGAAGCCCGCAGCGGCTTCCAGTGGAACCCCCGCGCCGACCGGACCCACGCGGAAGCGACCACCGGTCACCCCGGCCTCATGCACCGCCACCCCGCCCAGGACCGGTGACCTGCACCGTCACTCCTCGACGCCGTCATCGGACGGGCCATCGTGTTCTCCGGCGCGACCCGCAACTCCCTGGTGGTCCTTCCCCTCGCCCTGGCCCTGCCCGACCGTCTCGCCCTCGCCGCGGTCGTGGTGGTCACCCAGACCCTGGTCGAACTGGTCGGCATGGTCATCTACGCCCGGACGATTCCGCGACTGCTCCCGGCTTCCGCTGCCCACTCCGATGCGGGCCAGGGATAGGGCCGCACACCCCTCATTCCGGAACAGCGCCGTCGTCGTCCTCGTCGCGCCACCCCCGGTGGCCGGGCTGGGCTGGTGCCGTAGGGCGCCGGAGCTGCACAGGCAGCGCACGGATCACCGAGGTGCGCTCTGCCAGCTCCTGGCGCAGGAGCTGGTTCTCGGTCGTGGCCTGGTGCAGCGCGCCGACGAGCCCTTCGACGTCGGCCTTCCAGCGGGCGATCTCTTTTGCGTCGGCAGCCCGACGTTCCTTGAGCTTGCGGACCTGCTTGCGAAGCCGCTGCTCGCTGTCCGGGGTGCCGCCGCGGGCGCGGACCGTCTCGTAGAACTCGTTCTTCAGGTCGGTGTGCCGCTGGGTGAGTGCGTTGCGCGGGACGCTGGCCTCGGTGGCCAGGGCGACGATCGTCAGCGCCCCGTTGGAGTGCTCGGGTGTGCCTCCCAGAATGCGGTCCATTGCGGCGCGGATGCGGTCGCGCTCATCGCGGGCTGGGCTCATGCGGTCGGCTCCTGGGTGTGGATACGGTCGTGCTCGTGGCGGTCGGCCAGCTCCCGCAGCTGGTCCGCGCGCCGGGCCAGCCGCTCGGCGAGCGGGCCGGGCAATGCCTCGGAGGCGGCCTGTCTCTCCAGGACTTGGGCGTGCTGAAGGAGCTGGTCGGCGTGGTGGTCGGTGCGTGCGACGTTCGCGCATGACGGCTGGCAGCGGTCCAGCCGCGGCGCGTCGGTGACGTCCAGACGGTGACACAGCGCCCGGTCCCGGTTGTAGACGCACATCAGGAAGGAGCGCGGGTTGTCGTAGACCGTCAGGGCGGGGTTGCCCAGGATGTCGCGGGCCTGGCGGTGGGTGCGGATCGACCCGGCGAAGGTCGGGGCCTGCGCGGCCGCGTGGATGGCCCGCCGCGCGGCGGGCCCGGAGATGCCCACCCCGTGGGCGAGGTCGTCGTGGAGCGTGGTGAGCGCGTCCGCGGTGGCCCGGGCGGTCTCGATGTCGAGCAGTTCGTGAATGCCGTCGCGGCCGCGGGCTAATGGTGGAGTCGGGTATTGGAACCGTCCGAATGCCTGGCTCACGATCTCCCCCGGTGGCTCCCGTTGGCGGCGTAGCCGCCGAGTCGCCTGCGGACGCCTCTGTCACCTGGTCGGACCAAGGACCCCTTGCTCGATCTGCAGAGACTCACGGTCGTGCATAGCGTTCAGATTGCAGCAGCAGCGTGCGGATAGGCGTGTGGCGGTGACGGGACCGATCCCGACTGCGCTGCTGATCGGACGTCCGCCAGCGTAGTCGCACCTTCTGAATGGATCCCTAACTTCGAGACGTGGAGGTAGCCCAGTGTCCGTCGCGAGAGTTGTCTCAAAAATCGTCCCTCAGGAATTTAAGTCACAGAGCGACCTGATGTCTGATCTACCGTGAGTTCCATTATGGCGCTAATCGGTTCCGGGGAGACTCTACAGCTCTTTATCAAGCCGCAACCATCACCTGCTCCGGCGACCCCTTCCTGGTTGCCCGGAGTCGCGGCAGGCGTGGGCACCCTACTCGGCGCGACCATTGCAGGTTTGATCGGCGCCCTGACAGCACGCTATACGAGCAGGACGCAGCAGAAAATTACCCAATTGACGCTCATGCATGCGCGCGAAAACACCCAGGCGGAAATCGATCATTTGAATGTTCGAATGTTCAATGAGCGTTTCTCTATGGCTTCTGAGCAACTGGGGCATAGGGAACCAACTGTGCGCTTGGCGGGAGTTTATGCGATGGCCGGGCTGGCTGACGACTGGGTTGAGCGTCAACAGACCTGTATCGATGTCCTCTGCGCTTACCTCCGATTGCCCTACCCGCCGGAGCCTGACGAGACAAGTCCGCCACCAGTCCATTTGACCTGGCAAGCTCACAAACAGGTGCGGCAAAGCATCATCAGCTGCATTCGTGAGCATTTGGTCGAGAGAGCCGAGTCGAAGTGGCGAGGGCGCCACCTTGACTTCAGTGGAGTGGTCTTCGATGGCGGCCATTTCATGGGTTCGCATTTCGATGGAGGTGTCATCAATTTTTCCAACGCGCGGTTCATTAATTACTTTTCTTTCCGTGAAGCGAAATTTACCAAATCAGTCATACTGATGGCATGGTCAACTTTCGAGGGGCGCGTAGGCTTCGAAAAGGCGGAATTCCATGACTGTCTCCTCGCCTTTGATCATTCGAAATTTTTTGGAGGTGGCGTAAATTTCGATAACGCTGTTGTTGAGCACAGTATTGCCGCCTTCCATGATTTGACCTTCTCTGGCGGCTCATTGGATCTTCGGCACTGCAGATTTTTGCAGTGGCCACCAAAATTCAGCCCTGGCGTGGACGACAACCCCCCGGAGGGACTGCTCCTCCCGGGGGGCTCATAAGCCCTGCGTGAAACCCCGCAGCCAGCGCTGCGGATGTTCAGGAAAGGGCGGATAGGGCCCTTCCGTTCTCGGGTTTAGTTGTGGAGTCGGGTATTGGAACTGTCCGAATGCTCCCGCCCCAAGAGCGCCTGGCGGCCAGCCTGAGCCGTAGGTCGACCCCTTCGGTTCGTGGGTTGTGGCTGGTCCGTCGCCGTAAGTCGGCGATCCTGGCGTGACGGGCACTGGTGCGCGCCGATTGGTGCGGCACTTGCGTTGCAATGGCGGCACTACCGAAGGTACTCAGCTGGAATGCAGGACAGCGGTGTCGCGTGTACCTCGTCGAGCTCAGGCAGTCCGTGGGGATCACGCCGCCCCGGACTGAACCCGGACAAGACCCCGACTACCTTTCCGGTCACGACGTCTGCGGCTGTCGCACCACTGAACCCGATGGGAGGGACAGCGCCCGTCAGCACAATCAGGGATTCTTCCACCGGGCCTTGGACAGTGTAATCCTGGACCACCCGGACTCCTCTGTCACGATTGTTTTTATCGCGTCGCCCGTTCGTCCAGCCTGTAACCTTCATGAGTGTGCCCGGCTCGGGAAGGTCCAGCGAAATTCGTGCCAGCCAAGGCCAGTGATCGTCGATCTCCATCACCGCCAAGTCGAGTTCTTCGTCACGATAGATCACACGCGGCTGGGACCAGGTGTCACCGAGCTTCAGTTTGACGGTAGCCCCGATGGGCATCGCATGTGCCGCGGTCACCCAGCGTCTCGGAGCGATCTGCACCGCGCTGCCCACTTGGCCGTGACCGTCAGCTGTTCGCGCGTAAAGACGCGCAACAGCATTGTTCGCGGACTTTAAGCGCCATGGAATGACAACTTCTCTGTTAATTACTTGGCTTCCGCTCACCATGGCGGCGAGGGCGGCGGCAATTGCTACCCATGTCTCAAGTCCGAGGACTGCCACCAAAGCAGAGAGCATGCTAACTAGCACCAAGGTAAGAGCGGGAAGAGCTCCCTCGGTTCTCTGGTGAATTTCCTTCAGTCGGTTCATGAGTTAGTCTTTTCTCTCATCGATTTTCCGTGCTGCGACAGCTCACGTCAGCGGCGTATGCGGCCCAGTCCCCGGCGGATGCCTTCTGCCACTGGACGGCGACCTTGATGTGGACTCCGAGCATCCGGGCGAGGATCGCGGCGGGAAGCTCGGTCGCTAGGGTGAACAGGGCAGTGGACCGATCCTGTTTGGGCCGAATCCCGATGCTGTGGAGGCGCTTGCCGATCTGGCTGTCGGTGAGAGGGCGCCCTGGGTGGCCGCCCGGGAACAGCCAGGGGCAATCGTCCGGAGTCCCGATCTTTGCCTTGCCCCGGCGGGTTGCGACGAGGTCACGGACCAGGCTGGCTAGCGGTGTGGGGAGGACGACTGGCGAGCTGCCGAATGTGATCGTGACGGTGTCGCCGTCGATGTGGACGTCGTCGACGGTGAGTTGGCTGATGGTCGCGATCTTCTGCGCGTAGAGGATCAGCAGCAGGCCGACGACGCGATCCGGGGTCGGCAGCGTGTCATCGGCGAGGAGGCGGCGGGCGTCGGCCCACCGTTTCTCGCTGTCGATGGCGCCCTGGGGGCCGGTCCAGCGGACGGTGCCGTAGGTGAGTCCGTTGGCATGCCGGTGCTGTACCGACCAGCGCACGAAGTGGCCGGTCTCGTCGCGGTAGCCGACCGTGGCATCGGCCATCCACCGTTCCAGGTCCGGCTGGGTGCACGTCCCCAGCGTGAGCCCTTCTCGGTTGAGCCAGGTCAGGAAGCTGTCGGCTGCGGTGACGTGGCAGCGAACGTTCAGATCCTGGAGTCGTGTCGCGTGATCTTCGCCGAGGCGTCTCCGGAGCCGGCGCATGTGGTGCCAGACCGCGTAGCCGTGCAGGATCCGACGCTCGGCGAGATCGGTGCGGGCCTGGACGGTCTCGGTGATCCTTTTCTCCAGGGCGATGAGCCGTTCGTCGCGGGGCGGGAGGGTGCCGGTCGCGACCAGGACACTGCGCAGGTGGGCCAGCACTTTGCCCGGGGGTAGCTCGTCGAGGACCTCGTGGGTGACGGGCCGCTCGTCGCGTCCTATGTGCTCCAGGAGATCGCGCGCTTTTGAGCGCGAGACCCAGGCGAGGGCGACGTCGGGGCGCTCGGCACTTGTCAACGCTTTGTGGAACGGGGCGAGTTCAGGGCGGAGGGCTCCGGTGGCGTGTCACAGGCCCCCAACTGCCGCACCTGTTCCAGCGGCGGCCCTACTGGCAGCCACAGGTCATGAGCGAGGCCGGCGTCAAGCGCGCACTCGACCGAACCCTGGAGGCCACCGGACTCCGCGACCACGCTGGCGAGCCACTGCGCTACACCCCGCACGACTTCCGAAGGATGTTCGCGACCGAAGCAGTCACCGGCGGCCTGCCCGTCCATATCGCCGCCCGAATCCTCGGTCACAAGACGCTCACCACCACTCAGGCATACCTTGCGGTCTTCCAGGACGACCTGGTACGAACCTACCGAGGCTTCCTCGACCGGCGCCGAGCCGAGCGGCCCCAAGAGGAATACCGCGAACCGACCCCTGCGGAGTGGCAGGACTTCCAGCAGCACTTCGAGCTCCGCAAGGTCTCCCTCGGCACCTGTGGCCGCCCCTACGGCACCCCCTGCAAGCACGAGCACGCTTGTATCCGTTGCCCGGTCCTCCAGTTGGACCCCCGACAGCGACCCCGTCTCATCGAGATCATCCAGAACCTCCGTGAGCGGATCCGCGAAGCACGCGGAAACGGCTGGCTTGGAGAGGTCGAAGGGCTTCAAGTCAGTTTCGACGCCGCGATGGCCAAATTCAACAGCCTCAAGAACACACCGGCCGACGGACGACCCCAACTGGTCGACCTCGGCATGCCCGTCTTCACCGACTAGATGATCTCGATGCTCAGCTGGAAGCCCAGTTCCTCAAAGCCCAAAGAGGCCGCAACACGCCGGGAGGCAGGAGGCCGCGCACGCCATTGCGGCAGCAGCCCGGCGGCGAGGGCATGTGCGACCGTCGCTGAGCCTGTCACCCGCGCCAGTCCCTGCCCACGCACTGCTGGTGCGGTCAGTACGCCGATGTGAGCGGTCCGACTCGGCCAAGCCCGATAGCCGGCAGCAGCAACTACTTGTCCTTGCTCGCGGACGACGAAGGCGGGCGACGTGATCTCGTCCAGCGCTGCCTCCCCAGCGTCCTCGTCGCCAGCCACTTTCTCCAGATGCCGAAGCTCCGGGTGGCCAGCTGGTAGTTGTTCCACCAACAGCGCACCTGCTTCCACCGGGCGGAAACCCCCTGGTGACAGATACGACAGCGCCGCCGGGCCGAGCGCCCTTGCAATAGGCAGCACCTCCCAGACCGAAGTGCCATCCACGATGGCCTCCACCGACAGTCGCGCCAGCGCCTTACGAACGATCAGGGTGGTGCTCTCAGTCGGCACGGTCACGATCGCTGCCCCGCCCAGAGCTACCGCCCCAACCCAGCCGACTGGGCACAGCCCTGAATCTGGGGAGACCACCACATTCACACCACCAGGCGGCGCGAACGACGCCGGCACTCGCGCCAGGTCCTCCCACAACCCACGAGCTCTGAGCAGCAACGGATCCATCGACATGGCCTCGATCCTGCCAGGCGGAGGCAGCTGCTGACCTCGTATTTCACTCGGTAACCGGTCTTCCAGAGGCATCAGAAAACACGCGGCCAGGATAGCCACGTCCATGATCGCCTCCTTAGTCCGGAAAAGTGCAAGCGGCCTCACCGAAATCCTTGCCCGCGCACTGCGCGACCGCGGCCGCCAGGTCGAAGTCGAGCACCTTCACGTCCACTTGCCGCGCGTACTCAAGAAGCCCGCCAACGGCACCACCCACACGCAGGAGGCCACCCGATGAAGCGTCTCTTCCGCCGCTGCGGCCACGCGCCCGGCGCCCTCTCCCCCGAGGACCAGGCCGCCGTCGACCAGTTCCGCGCGATGCTCGCCGCCCTGCGCGATCCGGAGCCCTGGACTCCCGGCCAGTGCCAGGACCTCGCTGTCCGGGTCGGTCCGTTCGTAGAGCGCGCTCACGCGCGCCCGGGCGACGACCACGGACCCGACGTGATCGCCGTCGCCCTCCAACACCCCAGCGGCTCGTACACGCCCTACGGCGACCGCTACCGGAAACTGGGCTGGCTGCGCTGCGAGACGATCGAGATCCTCGGTGTGTGGAATCCGGCCTACGAGCCGCTCACCCACGCCGCGGCAGGCCTGGACCTCCCCGACGACGTCGGCATGGCCCCGGCGAACTACGGCGTCCACGTCGAAGCACGCCGCAGCGACGGCACCGGCTACACGCTGCTCCGTATCGGCCCCTACTTCCAGACCTGGCTCGCTTCCCGCGACGCCGACCGCCTCAACACCGAGCTGGAGGGCAAGGCGGCCACCGTCGTCCCCGGATTCACGGTCACCGCGAAGGCCGCGCCGTTCGACGTCAGCGACCACAAGAGCTACGACAACCCGTACGAGACCGACGCCACCGTGCTCCTGGCGGCCGCCATCGCCCGCGAGGTGTCGGCATGACGACGGCCCTGTACGAGATCGAGACCAGCGAGGCCGATGACGGCACGACCGTCCCCGCAGAAGGCATCTGGACCCCCGAAGGAGAAGACGCGGCCGACAACGGGTTTGTCGTCTACCGCGGGCTGTACGTCGCCGGCATCGGAGCCCCGAACGACGACCGGCCGCACCCGGACAGGTTCGCCGTCCTCGGACACCAGCGGTGGGCGGACATCATCGAGGCCGCCGCCGCGTACATGGACCGCGTCCACAGCCAGCCGGTCCTGCACCTCTACCCGGGCGACGACCCGGCGGAGCTCATCCCCCGCATCCCGCGCGCAGTCCACACCCACAGCGTCTTTTTACGACACCCGCACCCGGACCATCCCTGCGGCTGCGAGTGGGAAGACACCTGGCGCGTGGTCTGGGCATCGGCCACGGAACCGGCACCGTCCCGATCACCGCCATGCGGCACCCCGCCGCCCCGGCAACCGCCACCGGCATTCCCAACCCCGACGACGGCGTGCCCGCGAGCTGGGCACCCTGACGCACGAAGGCCCGTACCCCCGCGAACGCGCGGGGGTACGGGCCTTTTTGCTTTCAAGGGGCTGCACAGCGAGCCCGACCCTGAAGGCCAACGGGCGTGGCACCGCACTGCAGTTTCCGCTGACGCGGATGTTGTACGCGTACAACATCCGGCCCCTGCCGACAGCGGCTTCCGCAATGTTGTACGCGTACAACATCCGGCCCTGCAGGCGTTTTCTTGTACGAGACGCACGAGGAAGGTGGTGCTTCCGCGGCTGTCGGCCCGGGTTTGTGACGACGCGGCAGAGGGGCGGATGTTGTACGCGTACAACATCC
>NZ_JBHWUU010000112.1:0-25272 GCF_042737375.1 Streptomyces sp. NPDC060000 | reverse complement strand
GCCCCGGGGGCCGGAGCTGTCCCGGACGGCCGGAGCCCACATCCGGATGGGGGCACATTCAGCAGCCGTCGGGGGGCAGTCTCCTGGGACTGGGACTGAGACCGGGACCGGGACTGGGAATGGGAATGGGACGGAACACCAACGGCCTGGAAGTCGCCACACAACGGTCTGCATACACTGGCCGGTCGAATGACAGTTCGGCCGGTCCCGGCAGGAAGCAGAGACGACGGTGACAGAAGCGATCCTCCTGGTCGGCGGCAAGGGCACCCGGCTGCGCCCGCTCACGGTGCACACGCCCAAACCCATGGTCAGGGCGGCGGGGGTACCGTTCCTCACGCATCAACTGGCGCGGGCGAGAGCCGCGGGCGTGGACCACATCGTCCTCGCGACGAGCTATCTGGCGGAGGTCTTCGAACCGTACTTCGGCGACGGCTCGGCACTGGGTCTGCACATCGAGTACGTGACGGAGGAAGAACCCCTCGGCACGGGCGGCGCGATCCGCAACGTGGCGTCCCGTCTGCACTCGGGCCCCGACGACCCGGTCCTGGTCTTCAACGGTGACATCCTCACCGGCCTGGACATCGGAAGGCTGGTGGCCACCCACGAGGCGACGCGGGCGGACGTCTCCCTGCACCTGACGAAGGTGACGGACCCGAGAGCCTACGGACTGGTCCCCACGGACGGGACGGGCAGGGTCCTGGCGTTCCTGGAGAAGCCGCAGACACCCGAGGAGATCGTCACCGACCAGATCAACGCGGGGGCGTACGTCTTCCGCCGCTCGGTCATCGACACGATCCCGCAGAGCCGCCCGGTGTCGGTGGAGCGCGAGACGTTCCCCGACCTCCTCTCGGCCGGAGCCCACCTCCAGGGCATGGTCGACTCGACGTACTGGCTGGACCTGGGCACCCCGGCGGCCTTCGTCCGGGGCTCGGCCGACCTGGTCCTCGGCAGGGCACCGTCCCCCGCGGTCCCCGGCCGCTGCGGCGACCGCCTGGTCCTTCCGACGGCCCGGGTCGCGCCCGACGCGAAGCTGACAGGCGGCACGGTGGTGGGCGAGGGCGCGTTCGTCGCGGAGGGCGCGAGGGTCTTCGGCTCGACGATCCTCCCCGGCGCCGTCATCGAATCCGGCGCCGTCATCACCGACTCCCTCATCGGCACCCGGGCGCGGGTGGGTGAACGCTCCGTGCTCACCGGAACGGTCATCGGCGACGGCGCGATCGTCGGCCCCGACAACGAACTCCGTGAGGGCGCGAGGGTGTGGTGCGACGCGAGAATCCCGGCGGCCGCGGTCCGCTTCTCGTCGGATCAGTAGCCTGACAGCCTGACAGCCTGACAGCCTGACAGCCTGACAGCCTGACAGCCTGACAGCCTGTCCGGCGTTCGAGGACGAGCCCGCTCAGGCCGATCGGGGGTCAAGGGGGCCGAGCCTCTGACGAGGATGGGAACGGGTAGGGGCGGCGGGGGCGTAACCCCCGTGCCCAGCCCTCTCGGAGCGGCCGCCCCTCACAACTTCCCGATGTCCCCCCGGTACATCCGCGGCGCCCGCCGAGCCGGCACCCGCCCGCTCAAGAGGATCAGCCGAGCCGCCCGATGCCGCTGCCCCGCATACGGCTCCAGCAACTCCAGCATGAGGGAGTCGTCGGCTTCCCGGTCCCCGGCCAGCGCCCACCCCACGATCCCCGGCAGATGCAGATCCCCCACGGTCACGGCGTCCGCCGCCCCATGACTGCGCTGCACGGTCTCCGCGGACGTCCACGGCCCGATCCCGGACACGACCTCCAACCGGGCCTGCGCCTCGGCCGGAGCCATCCGCATCGCCTCCTCCAACCGGGCGGCCACTCGAACGGCGCGCAGGATCGTCGACGCCCGCTTGTTGTCGACCCCCGCCCGATGCCACTCCCAGGACGGAATCAGCGCCCAGGTACGCGGCGCCGGCATCACCCACAAGCGTCCGTCCGCCGCAGGTCCCGGCGCCGGCTCCCCGAACTTGCGCACCAACAGGCGCCACGCCCGATACGCCTCGTCGGTGGTGACCTTCTGCTCCAGCACGGAAGGGATCAACGACTCCAGCACCAGCCCGGTCCGCGTCAGTCTGAGCCCCGGCCGCCGATGCCTGGCCGTCGCCACGACGCGATGCCGGGGCACGAACGCCTCCGGCGTGTCCGCGGCCCCGAGCAACTGCGGCAACTGCTCCAGCAGCCACTCCGCGCCCGGCCCCCACGCCTCCCCGCGCACCGCGTCGCCGGCCGAGGTGACGCGCAGCGTCCCCGGCCCGGCGGGGGTGAGACTGGCCCGCCACACGGACCCGTCGGGTGTCGCGCGGAACGTCGGGTCACCGGGCCCTCGCCTGAGCGGTCCGAGTACCAGCCCGAGATCGAGCGGCCCCTCGGGCACCCAGTCCCGCACCCGCCCCGCCGCCGAGGCCTGCCGCGGCACACCGACGGGCACACCGACATGGCCGCCGCGCACGGACGTACGGGTGGGCCGGGGAGAGAACCGTCCTGACACGAATGAAATCCCGGTAGAGGAAACGAGCTGCCACGAGAGTCGCAGGAGAGCCGCGAGAGTCAAAGGGCTGCTACGAGAGTAGGCGCACACAAGCACAGACCCAGCGACGAGCGTAAACCCAGCGGCGGGCGCGGGCTCAGACCCAGCGACGAGCCCAGTCCCGGGACGGGCGCGGGCTCAGACCCAGCGACGAGCACAGACCCAGCGACGAGCCCAGTCCCGGGGCGGGCGCGGGCTCAGACCCAGCGACGAGCCCAGTCCCGGGACGGGCGCGGGCTCAGACCCAGCGACGAGCACAGACCCAGCGACGAGCCCAGTCCCGGGGCGGGCGCGGGCTCAGACCCAGCCACGAGCCCAGTCCCGGGGCGGGCGCGGGCTCAGACCCAGCCACGAGCCCAGTCCCGGGACGGGCGCGGGCTCAGACCCAGCCACGAGCACAGACCCAGGACGGGCGCGGGCTCAGACCCAGCCACGAGCACGCGCCCAGCCACCGGCACACGCTCAGCCACCGGCCCAGGCCCAGGCTCAGCCACGAGCACAGGTCACCGCTCGGTGCACCCAACCGCAGGCCCGCGCACATCACCGCAGACGTGTGCAGCGCATCGCCCGCACATCACCGCGGGCATGTGCAGCACACCGCGTATGCAGCACACCGCGCACCGCACGTCACGCCCCTATCGCGCCGCACGCGCACGTCACCGCACGTCACCGCACGTCACGCACCATCGCGCCGCGCACGCGCGTCTCACCGCACCTCTACGAAGTCCCGTACCTCCCGCTCACCCCGGGCCCGGGGCTCCTCCGCCGCGTGTCCGACCGCCACCGCTCCCATCGGGTCCCAGCCCTCCGGCAGCCCCAGCACTTCCCGCACCACGTCCCGGCAGAACATCGTGGACGACACCCACGCGGACCCCAGTCGCTCCCCGGCCAGCGCGACCAGGAAGTTCTGGACGCCGGCCCCGGCCGCGACCACGAACATCTCCCGCTCGGCCGCGTCCCGCCGCGCGTCACCGTACGTGTGCGACCCGTCCATCACCAGACACGGCACCACCAGATAGGGCGCGTCGCGCAGGACGTCCCCCCGCCGTACCCGCTTGGCGATGGACTCCTCGGACTTCCCGTCGCGCCGCAGATCCGCGATCCACGCGTCCCGCATGGCGTCCAGCAGCCGCACCCTCGACCCGGCCGACTCCAGCAGCACGAACCGCCACGGCGTCGTGTGATGCGGCGCCGGAGCCGTGACGGCCGCCGCCACCGCGCGCCGGACCGCCCCGGGATCGACCGGCTCGTCCGTGAACGACCGCACGGTCCGCCGCTGGGTGACCGCCAGCCGCACCGCCTCGGACGTCCCGAGCCGGAACATGTCGTCGCGCGCACCGCGCACCATGACCCGCGCCCCGGCGGCGCTCCCGGCAGGCCCGTCCTCGTCGCCTTCTCCGCCCCCGCCGGCCTCGGTCACGACGAGGTGCGCCAGTCCCCGCACCACGGCCACGGGCAGCCCGGCGGCCTTCCCCTTCACGAGGTCCCCGGCGGCGGCCAGCTCGTCCGCCGTGGCGACGACCGTCGCGCTCAGCGGATTGCCGTGCGCGTCCGTACCCCCGCGCAGATCGTCCAGCACCCGCACCCCGGCGGCCCCGATCGCCACGTCCGTGAGCCCGGTGCGCCAGGGCCGCCCGAAGGTGTCGGTGACGACGACCCCCACCTCGACGCCGAGCGCGTCCCGCAGCCCGTCCCGGATCACCCGTGCCGACGCGTCCGGGTCCTCCGGCAGCAACAGCACGGTCCCCGCAGGGGTGTTGGAGGCATCGACCCCAGCGGCGGCCATGACAAGACCCTGCCGGTTCTCGACGATCCGCAGTGCCCCGCGCCGGGCCACGACCCGTACGGTCTCGGCGTCGATCGCGGCCTCCCGGTCCCGCGCCCGGACGATCCGCCCCTCCGCCTTGGACACGATCTTCGAGGTGACGAGCAGTACGTCACCGTCGGCCAGGTCCGGCTCGGCGGCCGCGATCAGTTTCGCGAGGTCGTCCCCGGTCCGCACCTCGGGCAGCCCGCTCACGGCCCACACCCGGTAACCGGTCTCGAAGGACCCGGATCCGCTCATACCGCGCGCACCTCCTCCGCCAGCGCCAGCGCCTCCCGGGCCATCCGCGCCGTCGCGTCGAGGTCGCTCATCATCAGCGGGACGGCCCGGCAGCGGATCCCGGCCGTCTCCACCCGTTCCACCGTGCCCGCGTCCACGGTGTCGACGAGCCAGCCGTCCAGCAGACCCGAGCCGTAGTGCTCGGCCACCGCCGCGGCCGTCGACTCCACGCCGACCGCCGCGAGCACCTTGTCGGCCATGCCGCGCACCGGCGCGTCCCCGACGATGGGGGACAGGCCCACCACCGGTACCCCGGCCTCGGCGATCGCCTCGCGGATGCCCGGCACGGCGAGGATCGTGCCGACCGAGACGATCGGGTTGGACGGCGGGAAGAGGATCACGTCCGCCGCAGCGATGGCCTCCAGCACCCCCGGCGCCGGCTTCGCCTGCTCGGCGCCGACGGGCACGACCGCCTCCGCCGGCACCGCCGCCCGCAGCCGCACCCAGTACTCCTGGAAGTGCACGGCCTTGCGCTCACCGTCCATTTCGACCGCGACATGGGTCTCCACCCGGTCGTCGGTCATCGGGATGAGCCGGACCCCCGGCTTCCACCGGTCGCACAGTGCCTCGGTCACCGCGCTCAGCGGATACCCGGCGCCGATCATCTGCGTCCGCACGATGTGCGTGGCGAAGTCCCGGTCGCCCAGCCCGAACCACCCCGGTCCGGCGCCGTACGCCGCGAGCTCCTCCTTCAGGTGGAAGGTCTCGTCGGCCCGCCCCCAGCCCTGCTCCTCGTTGATACCGCCGCCGAGCGTGTACATCACCGTGTCGAGGTCCGGGCAGACCTTCAGCCCGAAGAGGTGGATGTCGTCGCCGGTGTTGCCGATGACCGTGATGTCCGCGTCCGGCACGGCCTGCTTCAGACCGCGCAGGAACCGGGCACCGCCGATGCCGCCTGCCAGAACCACAATGCGCATGGGAGCAAGTCTCGCAGGCGGCGACGATGCTCCGTCGGCCGGTTGTGGACAACCACCCGCCTGTGGAAAACCGGTCCACCCGTACGGGCCGACGGCGTCCGCTCACGAGCTGACGGCGTCCACCTGTCCGTAAGGCACGAGCGCCGTGCAGGCCATCGGGGTCGCCCCGGTTCCCTCGGTCCCCCCGGTGCCCGCGGCCGCCCGGAGCCGGGACTCGGGGAGCATGGGCATCTCCGTCAGCCCGGGGAAGTAGACGTGCAGGCTCACCGCCGGCTCCAGCGCGTCGTTGACGACCTCGTGCACGTACCCCGGCGCGAAGACCCTCTGCACCCCGGCCCCGAGCACCCGCTTGCCGCGCTCCGTGCGCTCGGTCAGCTCGCCGTCCAGGACGGTGAGCACACCGGAGGAGCGGCCGTGGTCGTGCAGCCCGCTGCCCTGTCCGGGCACCCAGGACAGCAGCCACACCTCGTAGCCGGGGCCGGTGCGCAGCCGGTGGTACCACCGGGTCGTCGCGTCGTACCGGACCAGGTGCGCCCACTGGGCCGGGTCGGCGGCGATCGAGCGGGCCAGGCCGACGAACTCGGCGACGGTGGCCGGGTGCTCGCGCGGTGCCTGGAGGAGGTGCGGGACTTCGAGGATGTCGCCCGCGATCTGGAGGTCGCTGTCGCTGTTCATGGGGTGCGGTGTCCTCGGCGGAAGAGGCGGAAGGAGTGGGGGCCGGCCGGGTGTCGCGTACCGTCCGCCCGGATCACGGGTGGAGCGGAGGCGCCCTGGTGTGGGCCGGAGGGAAACAGCAGCCGAGTCGCGGTGGACTCAGGAGGAGCAGCCGGAGCGCGTTGGGCTCAACAGCTGGAACGACGACAACAACTACAGCGAGCACGGGCAGCACCGTGGGACCCGGCGGAGCCGGTCGAGGTGAGTGCCAAGTTCGCGAGCATGCCCATAAGGACAGCGGTTCACACCTTCACTGTCAACTCGACGCCCGGTATGTGGGACCTGGTTCACCTCATCCGGTTCCTCTGCGAGGTGAAAGGTTTGTGCAGGGCACTACCGGGACACATGGCGCACATGCCGGGCGCGCAAGCCTCATGGCGATCCCGTGATCCGACTGTGATCAGGTTCGCTTCCGCGCGCGTGCCGCAACGGGACCGCATCTTTGGGCGTCTTCCCCGTGCAAGCACTGTGCGGGGGCGGTGGCCCTCCAGGGGCTCCATCTGCGTGTCGAGGTTTATGCCGATTTGAACACTTACTGCATGGCCTTGGTTCCGCAGAGTGAATAAGGGGCCCAATAGCAGATCTCGGCTTGACTCGCCCGGAGCAGCACACTTGTAATTTCACTCGTGTCGTTCAGCCGAAATCGGTAACGGCCACGTCACGGGGACGCGAAAGACAGAGCGAGGGGCGCACATGACCGAGCTGGTGCAGCAACTGCTGGTCGACGTCGACGACGCGGACGAGGAACTCGGCTGGCAGGAGCGCGCACTGTGCGCCCAGACCGATCCCGAGTCCTTCTTCCCCGAGAAGGGCGGCTCCACCCGCGAGGCGAAGAAGGTCTGCCTCGCTTGTGAGGTCCGCTCCGAATGCCTCGAGTACGCCCTGGCCAACGATGAGCGCTTCGGCATCTGGGGCGGCCTGTCCGAGCGGGAGCGCCGCCGGCTGAAGAAGGCGGCGGTCTGAGAACGGCCCGCTTCGACAGGCGCAGGGGCATCGCGGCATCGCGGTATCGCGGTACACGGAAACAGGGGTCCGAACGGCCCGTCGCACGTGGGTTGTCCACAGGCGGCGGGCCGTCGCCCGCCCGTCGCCCGTCCGCCGCCCCTCATCGAGGCGCTGCGCGCCGCCCCTTCTGGTTCAGCCGATAGTGTGGGCGCTCGTCCGAGACGCCCCGCCGCCCCACACGGCGCAGGCGTCCACCGCAGTCCACCGAACCGGGGCCCGTACCTCGATGTCCGTGCACAGCCACACGGCAGCCCATCAAGACAGCGCTGCCACACCTGAGTTCCCGCGTCATGTAGTGACCGCGGTGATCGTCTCCCACGACGGTGCCCGCTGGCTGCCCGACGCGCTCGCCGGGCTGCTAGGCCAGGAGCGCCCCGTCCAGTCCGTCATGGCCGCCGACACCGGCAGCTCGGACGACTCCGCCCGCCTGGTCACCGAAGCCCTCGGCGACGACCGTGTCCTGCACCTCGCCCGCCGCACCGGGTTCGGCCAGGCGGTCGAGGAGGCCAACCGCTCGGCACCGGTCCTCACCCCCGAGGAACTGCCGTACCTGAAGCGCCCCAGCGGCTGGGACCCCGTCACGCGAACGTGGCGCGACGACGCCTACGACCTGCCGGAGCTCCCGCACGGAGAGCCCGTCCAGTGGCTGTGGCTGCTGCACGACGACAGCGCCCCGGAACCGGGCGCGCTGGCGGAACTGCTGCGCGTGGTCGACAACGAACTCGAACTGGGCCGCGACGACGTGGCCGTCGTCGGCCCCAAGCTCCGCGGCTGGTACGACCGCCGCCAGCTCCTCGAGGTCGGCGTCACCATCGCCCACTCCGGCCGCCGCTGGACCGGCCTGGACCGCCGCGAACAGGACCAGGGCCAGCACGACCACGTCCGGTCAGTGCTGTCCGTCTCCACCGCCGGCATGCTGATCCGCCGCGACGTCTTCGACCAGCTCGGCGGCTTCGACCGCCGCCTGCCCCTGATGCGCGACGACGTCGACCTGTGCTGGCGCGCGCAGGCCGCCGGCCACCGCGTCCTCATCGCCCCCGAGGCCGTCGTCCGGCACGCCGAGGCCGCCTCCCGCGAGCGCCGCACCGTCGACTGCGCGGGCCGCACCAGCGCCTCCCCGCACAAGGTCGACAAGGCCGGCGCCGTCTACACCCTCCTCGTCAACAGCCGCACGGCCCTGCTGCCCTGGGTCCTGGTGCGCCTGGTCCTCGGCACCCTGCTGCGGACCGTCGCCTACCTCGTCGGCAAGGTCCCCGGACAGGCCGTCGACGAGATCCGCGGCCTGCTGGGCACCCTGCTGCGGCCCGAACGGATCATCGCCGGGCGGCGCAGGCGCGGGAAGCCGACGGTCGACAAGGACGAACTGCGCCCCCTGTTCCCGCCACCCGGCGCGACCGTGCGGGCCACCGTCGAACAGGTCGCGGGCGACTTCTTCGGCTCCTCCGACCCCGAAGCCACCTCCGGCGCGGGCCGGCACGGCGGCGCCGTCGAGTCCGGACCCGGCGGCGACGACGCCGACTTCCTGGAGATCGAGCAGTTCGCCCGGCTCAAGCGCATCGCCCGCAAGCCCGGCCCGGTCCTCTTCCTGGTCCTGCTGCTCGTCTCCCTGGTCGCCTGCCGCAACCTCCTCGGCGGCGGCGCGCTCGCGGGCGGCGCCCTGCTGCCCGCCCCGGCCGACGCCTCCGAGCTGTGGTCGCGCTACCTCGACGCCTGGCATCCGATCGGCACGGGCGGCACCCCGTCCGCCCCGCCCTACCTCGCGATCATCGCCACGCTGGCCACCCTGCTGTTCGGCTCGACCGGCCTCGCCCTCACCGTGCTGCTCGTCTGTTCGGTGCCGCTGGCCGGTGTCACCGCCTACTTCGCCTCCCGCCCGCTCGTCGGGTCACGCCTCCTGCGTGCCTGGGCGGCCGTCGTCTACGCCTTCCTGCCCGCCGCCACCGGCGCTCTCGCCGGCGGCCGGGTCGGCACCGCGGTCCTCGCCGTCCTGCTGCCGCTCATCGCCCGCGCGGGTGTCGCCGCGAGCGGCCTCACGCACGCGTCCGGCGCCCGCGGCAGCTGGCGCGCCACCTGGGCGTACGCGCTGCTGCTGACGATCGCGACCGCGTTCACGCCGATCGTCTGGCCCGTCGCGCTCGTCCTCGGCCTCGCGGTCCTGGCCGTGCGCCGCCGCGAGATCATCGCCTACGGCCTGCGCTTCCTGGCCCAGCTGGGCACGCCCCTGCTGATCCTCGCGCCCTGGTCGCTGTCCCTGCTGCCGTTCGGCTTCTTCACCCAGGCCGGCCTCGACTACGGCCCGTCGACCGCCACCGCGCTCGACCTGCTCGGCGCCAGCCCCGGCGGCCCCGGCACCGTCGACGGCCTGATGCTCATCGGCATCGTGCTGGCCGCGCTGGCCGCGCTGCTGCGCTCCCAACGCCACTTCGGTGTCTGGGCGGCCTGGGCGGTCGCCCTCGTCGGCCTCGTCTTCGCGGTGCTGTCCAACAGCTCCACCTGGGCCGGGCCCGCCACCCTCGTCTACGGCATCGCCCTCCTGGCCGCCGCCGTCATCGGCGCCGACGGGGCACGCACGCGTGTCGCCGAGCAGAGCTTCGGCTGGCGCCAGCCGGTGGCCGCCCTCATCGCCTTCGCCTCGGCAGCCGGCCCGCTGCTCGTCGCCGCCGGCTGGATGATCGGCGGCGCCGACGGCCCCCTGGAGCGGCGCGACCCCGTACAGGTGCCCGCCTTCGTCGCGGAGGAGGCCGGCAACCGTGACCAGCCCCGCACTCTCGTCCTCGACAGCGACTCCGCCGCCCATGTCGGCTACATGCTGGTGCGGGGCTCCGGCGCCCGCCTCGGCGACGCCGAACTCGCCGCGGCCGACGGTGGGAACAAGCAGCTCGACAAGATCGTCGCCAACCTCGTCGCCGGTTCCGGCGCCGACCAGGCGGACCAGCTCGGCAAGTTCGCCGTGGGTTACGTCCTCGTCCACAAGGGCGCGTCCCGCGAGGTCACCCGCGTCCTGGACGCCACACCCGGCCTGAAGCGGCTCAGCCAGCAGAACGGCAGCGCCCTGTGGCGGGTCGACCAGGAGGTCTCCCGCGCGGTCCTCGTCGCCGGTTCCGGCACGGGCAAGGCAACTCCCGTCGCCGCGGGCCCGGTCGCCATCCACACCACCGTCCCCGACGGCTCCGGCAGCCGCGTCCTGCGGCTGGCCGACGCCGCCGCCGACGGCTGGACGGCCACCCTCGACGGCAAACCCCTCGCCCCCACCACCGTGGACGGCTGGGCCCAGGGCTTCGAACTCCCCGGCTCCGGCGGGAAACTGGACGTCACCTATGACGACCCGTTCGCCCACACCGCCTGGTTGTGGGCGCAGGGCGTCCTCGTCCTCGTCCTCGTCGTCCTCGCTCTTCCCGGCCGCCGCCGCGACGTCGACGACGACCTTCCCGAGGAGGAGCCGGTCCCGGACCGGGCAACCGAGGGCGAGGGCCGCCGTGCCCGCCGCCTCCGCGCCCAGGCCGAGGCGGAGGCCGAGACCGGCTCCGAAGATCCGGGCCAGGACGGGGAGTTCCCGTCTCCCGCACCCGACGAGTTCCCGGTCGCGGTTCCGCAGCAGCAGGCGTACGGGGAGTGGGAGCAGACGGGGTACGCGGACGGCGGTTACGCGGGCGAGCAGTACCAGGGCGCCCAGCAGTACCCGGCGGGCGGATACGACCAGCAGGCCTACGACCCTTACCAGGCAGGCCAGTACGACTCGTACGCCTACGACGGCCAGGCACAGCAGGCGCCGTACGACGGCCAGGCACAGCAGGCGCCGTACGACCAGACCTACCAACAGCAGGGCTACGACCCGGCGACCTACGGCCAGGGCGGCTACGACCCGGCCTACGACCCGGACCGGCACCCCCACGGCACCGGCAGTGAGCGCCCCGACGGGAGCCAGCAGTGAACCGCACCACCCTGTCCCTGATCGCCGGCACGGCCGCGCTCGCCGCGGTCACCGGGTTCGCCACGCTCAACCAGCCCGACGCGTCAGCTCCGGACACCGCCAAAGCGGCCGCCGAACTGCCCGTGGAGCGCACGAGCCTGCTCTGCCCCTCGCCCAGCACCTCCGACCTCGCCGACACGGCGTACACGTCCTTCACGCCCGTCACCCAGGGCACGGACGGCGACGGCACGGCCCAACTCGTGGCGGCCACGCAGGAGTCGGCGGACGGGACGAGCGGCAAGCCGACCGACAAGGCGAGCGACAAGGCGACCGGCAAGACAGGCGACAAGGCGACCGACAAGACAGGCGACAAGAAGAAGGCGACAAAGCCGGTCCTCGCGCCCAAGGCGCCCGGAACCCCGGCCGTCGGTGACACGACCGGCGGCGAGGCGCCCGCACTGCTGGGCACCGCCGAGGGGAAGTTCGCCCCCGGCTGGACCGTCCAGGAGACCACCGAGGTCGCCGCCGGCAGCGGCCGCGGCCTCCAGGGCGTCACCTGCACCGCGCCGGACACGGAGTTCTGGTTCCCCGGCGTCAGCACCGTCGCCGACCGCACGGACTACGTCCACCTCACCAACCCGGACGACGCCGCCGCCGTCGCCGACATCGAGCTCTACGGCAAGGACGGCGCCCTCCCGACCACGGTGGGGGAGGGCATCACGATCCCGGCGCACTCCAGCGAGCCGATCCTGCTGTCCACGCTCACCGGCGAGAAGCAGGAGGACCTCACCGTCCACGTGAACGTCCGCAGCGGCCGTGTGGGAGCCGCCGTGCAGGCCGTGGACGAGAAGCTCGGCGGGGACTGGCTGGCCGCCTCGACCGACCCGGCGGGCACCCAGGTCGTCCCGGGCATCCCCAAGGACGCCACCGCCGTCCGCCTCATCGCCTACGCGCCGGGTGAAGCGGACGCGGACCTGAAGGTCCAACTCGCTTCCCCCTCCGGCCTGATCACCCCGGCCGGACACGAGACGCTGCACGTCAAGGCAGGCATGACGGCCTCGGTCGACCTGGGCGACGTCACGCGCGGGGAGGCGGGCTCGCTGGTCCTGACGCCGACGGGCCGGTCGGTGCCGGTCGTCGCGGCCGTACGGGTCCTGCGCGGCAAGGGCAGCAAGCAGGAGTCGGCGTTCATCAGCGCCGCCGCCCCGGTCGGCACGCGCGCGTCCGCCGCCGGAAACAGCGCCAAGGGCGCCACCCTCTCCCTGACCGCACCCAAGGGCACCGCCAAGGTCAAGGTCACCGCGTCCGCCGGCAGCGGCGGCGGCACAGCCGTGTCCAAGACGTACACGGTCGGGGCCGGCACCACCCAGGACGTCGAACTCCCCGTCCCCGCCGGCCTGAAGGGCACCTACGCGCTGACCGTGGAACCCCTCACGGACACCCCGGTCTACGCCGCCCGCACCCTGACGGCCACGGAGGAGGGCGTCCCGGGCTTCACGATCCAGACCCTGCCCGACGACCGCGGCACGGTGGCCGTACCCGAGGCCGACCAGGACGTCGCGGTGCTGCAGAAGTAACCCGGAAGGGCTGCCGAGGTCCCCGTAAGAGGCACGCAGGGACGCAGGGACGCCGGGGAGGCGGCGGTGCGGAAAAGGGACCTCAGTCCTCGCCGTAGCGCGGATCCACCGTCTCGGGCGTCAGCCCCAGCAGCTCCGCGACCTGCTCCACGACCACCTCGTGCACCAACGCGGCCCGCTCGTCGCGCCCCTTGGTGCGGATCTCGACCGGCCGCCGGTAGACGACGACCCGCGCCCGACGTCCCTCACGCGCGGGCATCGTCCCGCCCAGCGGAACCGCCTCGTCGTTCCACGGTTCCGGGGTCGCGTCCAGGCGCGGTACCTCCAGCACCATGAAGTCCATGTCGGCGAGCTGCGGCCACCGCCGCTCCAGCCGCTCGACGGAGTCCTGCACGAGATCCGCGAACACCTCGGCGCGGCTGGCCGCCAACGGAACCTGCGGCGGCGCGACAGGCCCCCGCATGCCCCGACCGTGGCGATCACGACGACGGGGTCCTGGGCCTGCGGCGGGGGGCGGCGGTACGGGGCTGTCCATCACTACTGAAGCGTAGTCCCCGCCGTGACCGGTGCCCGGCCCCACACGGCAACCGGGCCACCGCCGACCGCCGTACCCCGCATGTCGCGAGATGACCATTCCAGCCAAGGTTGGGCTCGATTCCGTACCTCTCCGAGACTGGCGAACTCATCGCAATTGATGCCGTTTGTGTCGAGTGGTGACCACGAGCCGCTGTCTTCCCGCGTTTAACCACTGGTGTTCACGCAGGTCAGCGGGGTATGACTGGAGAGGCGCGTGGGGCGTTTCACAACCCGACACGGTGGAGTGACCTGGTGGAGAGTCGTCGCGGCCCGCTCAAGAGTGCGGTACCGTCCAACATCGTGAGCCCTGTACGTCGCTGTTCGCGAACTGCCTGCGGCCGGCCCGCCGTCGCGACGCTGACGTACGTCTACGCCGACTCGACCGCGGTCCTCGGCCCGCTCGCCACCTATGCCGAACCCCACTGCTACGACCTGTGCGCCGAGCATTCCGAGCGCCTCACCGCCCCGCGTGGCTGGGAGGTCGTCCGGCTCCTCGACAGTTCGGCTCCCGCGCGCCCCAGTGGTGACGACCTGGAAGCGCTTGCCAACGCCGTCCGCGAGGCGGCCCGCCCGCAGGGACGCGCGGCCGGGACCGGCGGCGGCGGACGCACGGCGGACCCGATGGAGGTCGCGCGCCGCGGCCACCTGCGGGTGCTGCGCTCGCCGGACAACTGACCCGGTCCCCATCCCGCGTCCGTGCGGACCGACGCCGCTCATCGACGCGCTGTTGTCGAGGACACGGCCACTTCCCGCGGTCCGGCAACGGGACCTCGCTTCCCGTGCGACCGAACCGCGACCGGAGACGTCCCGTCCCTCCCGACGAGGCCTGCGCAGAACGCGAGTTCCCGCCCTGGCGTGCCGAATCGCCTGCGCCTTTGCCCAGTTCGCGGCCTCCACGCGCTCCTCCGCCCGCGCCTCCGCTGCAACTGGCCGATACCGGGTCCGCCTTGGAGCGTTCCTGCGGCTCCGACCGCCGTACCGCACACGCGCGTGCCCCCGAAGCGGTACGCGCGTCGTTGCCGCGGCACCCACCGCGAGGAGTCGGCCGACGACCTGTCGTACCGACGGACGGCCCGCTCGTCCACCCGGCCGGGATCGCCACCGCAGAGCCCCGCGCGCGACCGGAGGGCTCCGCAGTGGTGGCCCCACCTCGGACGGCGGCACGGAACGGCGGCACGGTTGCGTCCGCGGGTCCACTCGGCGGCCCCACCGCGGACGGTGAACCGGCCCGGGTAGTTTGTGGTGACCTACAGGACCTCAGGAAGGGTGGCCGTGGCTGCTGATCTGTCACAGCTCGTGAAGGCGTACGACGTGCGCGGGGTGGTCCCGGACCAGTGGGACGAGTCGCTGGCCGAGCTGTTCGGGGCGGCCTTCGCGCGCGTGACCGGCGCCGAGGCGATCGTCGTGGGCCACGACATGCGCCCTTCCTCGCCCGGCCTGACCGGCGCCTTCGCGCGCGGTGCGTCGGCACTCGGCGTGCACGTCACCCAGATCGGCCTCTGCTCCACGGACCAGCTGTACTACGCCTCGGGCGCGCTCGACCTGCCCGGCGCCATGTTCACGGCCTCGCACAACCCGGCCCGCTACAACGGCATCAAGCTGTGCCGCGCGGGCGCAGCCCCGGTCGGCCAGGACACGGGACTGACGGAGATCCGTGAACTGGTGGAACGCTGGATGGACTCGGAGGCCCCCGCACCGGCCCCGACCCCGGGAACCATAACCAAGGCCGACACGTTGAAGGACTACGCGGCGCACCTGCGCGCACTCGTCGACCTGACCTCCATCCGCCCCCTGAAGGTCGTGGTCGACGCGGGCAACGGCATGGGCGGCCACACCGTCCCCACGGTCTTCGACGGCCTGCCCCTGACGCTCGTCCCGATGTACTTCGAACTGGACGGCACCTTCCCCAACCACGAGGCCAACCCCCTGGACCCGGCGAACCTCGTGGACCTCCAAAGGCGCGTCCGCGAGGAGTCCGCGGACCTCGGCCTCGCCTTCGACGGCGACGCCGACCGCTGCTTCGCCGTCGACGAGCGGGGCGAGCCGGTCCCCCCGTCCGCGATCACGGCCCTGGTCGCCGCACGCGAACTGGCACGCAACGGCGGCAAGGGCACGATCATCCACAACCTGATCACCTCCTGGACCGTCCCGGAGGTGGTGAGGGAGAACGGCGGCACCCCCGTCCGCACCCGCGTCGGCCACTCCTTCATCAAGGCGGAGATGGCCCGCTCCGGCGCGATCTTCGGTGGCGAGCACTCCGCGCACTACTACTTCAAGGACTTCTGGAACGCCGACACCGGCATGCTGGCCGCCCTCCACGTCCTCGCGGCCCTCGGCGGCCAGGAGAGCCCGCTCTCCTCCCTGGTCGCGGAGTACGACCGCTACACCGGCTCCGGGGAGATCAACTCGACGGTCGCCGACCAGGCCGACCGCATCGCCGCGATCAGGGCGGCGTACGGCCACCGCGAGGACGTCACCCTGGACGAACTCGACGGCCTGACCGTCTCCTCCGCCGACTGGTGGTTCAACGTCCGACCCTCCAACACGGAACCCCTCCTCCGCCTCAACGCGGAAGCCCGTGACGAACCGACGATGGCCAAGATCCGCGACGAGGCACTGGCCATCATCCGAGCCTGAAGCCCTCCGGCGCACCAGCCGGCACACCAGGAAGACGGCGGGGGCGGACCCTCACCGCGTCCGCCCCGACGCACCCCCCACCAGCGCCACCCGGCGAGCGCCCCTCCCGTCCTGCCGCCGCTCTTCCCACCCTCCCGCCCAGTCCCGCCCAACCCCTCCGCCCCAACCTCACCAGCGGTACCCTGACCAGGCACATCCGCACACCCCGAAGGGACACCCCATGCCGCTCGAAGCCGGCCTCCTGGAGATCCTCGCCTGCCCCGCCTGCCACGCCCCCCTCAAGGAGCAGGACACCGAGCTGATCTGCACGGGCCAGGGCTGCGGCCTGGCATACCCCGTCCGCGACGGCATCCCCGTCCTCCTCGTCGACGAGGCCCGCCACCCCGCGTAACAGCGGGCCCGCGACCGCCGCCCGGCCCGCTGCCGTCCAGGCCCCGAGCGGCCCCGGCGCCCCGCCCGGCACCAGCACCACCCCACCCACCCGGGCGACCCCTCGCTGCATCTCGCCCTCCCCGGCCCCGCACACCGACGACGCCCCTGGCGATCGGAGACTGCCGACATGCTCGACGACTCGCTGCTCGACACGCCGGATGCCCTCGCCGAGGCCGACCGCCGAGCCCTTTTGCGCGGCGCGGCCGAAGCCGGCGCCCGAGTCCGCACCGCCGCCCGGCACGCGGCCGAGGCCGGCGTCCACACGCTCCAACCGGACGGCCGCCCTCGCGCGATCCTCATCGCGGGCCCCGGCGCCGCCGCCACCTGCGTCGCCGACCTTCTCGGCACACTGGCCGGCGCCGCCTGCCCCGTCATCCGTCTGACGCCCACCGGCGTCGCTCCCGCCGCAGGCGCCCTGCGCTGGGAACTCCCCGGCTGGGCCGGCTCCGTGGACCTCCTCCTCATCGCCACCCCCGACGGCAGCGAACCCGGCCTCTCCCTCCTCGCCGAACAGGCTTACCGCCGCGGCTGCACCGTCGCCGCCGTGGCCCCCGCCGACTCCCCGCTCACCGAAGCGGCGGTCGCCGCCCACGGACTGTTCGTACCGCTCGCGACCGCACCGTACGAACACGACGAGCGGGTCCCGGCCGCGGCCTCCGCCCCCGATGTCCTCTGGGCCCTCCTCACCCCGCTCCTCGCCCTCCTCGACCGCATCGCCCTGCTCTCCGCCCCGCCCGAGGAGCTCGAACGCGTCGCCGACCGGCTCGACAAGGTCGCCGAACGCTGCGGCCCCGCCGTCGCGACCTACAGCAACCCGGCGAAGACCCTGGCCGCCGAGCTTGCGGACTCCCTCCCGGTGATCTGGACCGAAGGCACCTCGGCCGGTCCCGTGGGCCGCCGCTTCGCCGCCGCCCTCGCCGAACTCGCCGGCCGCCCCGCCCTGGTGGCCGAACTCCCCGAGGGTCTCGCCGAACACAACGCGATCCTCGCCGGCCCCCTCGCCTCCAGCGCCGACCCGGACGACTTCTTCCGCGACCGCGTAGAGGAAGCCCCCGCACTGCACGCACGCGTGGTGCTGCTGCGCGACCGCCCGATCGACGGACTCACCGCCGCCCCGGCCGCCCGCGACCTGGCCCTCAGCCACGACACGCCGATCAGCGAACTCGAGCCCGAAGCGGGGGACGAACTCATCACCCTCGCCGAACTGATCGCCACCACGGATTTCGCCGCCGTCTACCTGGCACTCGCCTCAGGAGCCTGACCCGCCCCCGACCGCCCCCGGAGACGGCAGCAGACAGACAGCAGCCGACAGACGACAAGCGGCACGGCGGACGGCAGACAGCAGACGGCCGAACACCAGCAGCCCGGCTGGCCGGAGGACCGGCTGGCGGGAGGACCGGCAGACCGGCAGACCGGCAGGCAGAGAGAACCGCATGGACCGCCTCGACAACACCGTCCGCCCCTACGCCTGGGGTTCCCCGACCGCGATCCCGCACCTGCTCGGCACCGAGCCGACCGGCGAACCGCTGGCCGAGATGTGGATGGGCGCCCACCCGGGCGCCCCCTCACGCACCGACCGGGGCACCCTCGTCGAGGTCATCGACGCCGACCCGCAACGGGAACTCGGCGCGGCGACGGTCACCAAGTTCGGCCCCCGCCTCCCGTTCCTCCTCAAGATCCTCGCCGCCGGAGCCCCCCTCTCCCTCCAGGTCCACCCCGACCTCGCACAGGCCAAGGAGGGATACGAGGACGAGGAGCGCCGCGGCATCCCGGTCGACGCCCCGCACCGCAACTACAAGGACGCCAACCACAAGCCCGAACTCATCTGCGCCCTCACCGAGTTCGACGGCCTGTGCGGCTTCCGCGCCCCCTCACACGCGGCCGACCTCCTGGACGGCCTCGGCGTCGACTCCCTCAAGCCGTACGTCGACCTCCTGCACGCCCGTCCGGAGGAAGCCGCCCTGCGCGAGGTCCTCACGGCGATCCTCACCGCCGACCGCGAGGAGATGGCCCACACCGTCGCCCAGGCAGCCGCCGCCTGCGACCGCCTCGGAGGCGACTACACCCCCTACGCCGGCATCGCCCACCACTACCCCGGCGACCCCGGCGTCATCGCCGCCATGCTGCTCAACCACGTCCGACTCCAGCCCGGCGAGGCCCTGTTCCTCGGCGCAGGCATCCCGCACGCGTACCTCGACGGCCTCGGCGTCGAGATCATGGCCAACTCCGACAACGTCCTGCGCTGCGGCCTCACCCCCAAGCACGTCGACGTCCCCGAACTCCTGCGCATCGTCCGCTTCGAGCCCGGGGACCCCGGAGTCCTGCGCCCCGAAGCCGCCCCGGACGGCGAAGAGGTCTACGACACCCCCATCGACGAGTTCCGCCTGTCGCGCTACGTCTTCTCGCCGGGCGCCCCCGCCCACGACCTCACCCTCCGAACCCCGCAGATCCTCCTGTGCACCGCCGGCACCGTCCGGGCGGGCGAGTACACGCTGACGCCGGGCACGTCTGTCTTCGTCCCCGCGGGGCACAAGGCCGAAGTGACCGGTGCGGGTACGGTCTTCCGAGCCACGGTCGTCGTATGACCCCGGTCGCGACGACCTGACGCACCGCTGTCGGCCGAGCTGCAAGAATGAGCCTCCGGCAAAGGACGGGCAAAACCGAAGACGGGCCGCGCCCAGCACGGCGTACGCACGAAAGCGAAGGGACAACGCGAACACATGAGCGCGTCAGGCGGCACCAGGGCGATCGTGGCGGCACTCGGCGCCAACCTCGCGATCGCGGCATCGAAGTTCGTGGCGTTCGCGTTCAGCGGCTCGTCGTCGATGCTCGCCGAGGGCGTGCACTCGCTCGCCGACTCCGGCAACCAGGCCCTGCTCCTCATCGGCGGCAAGAAGGCCCAGCGCGAGGCCACCCCGCAGCACCCCTTCGGCTACGGCCGCGAGCGCTACATCTACGCCTTCCTCGTCTCCATCGTCCTCTTCTCGGTCGGCGGCATGTTCGCCATCTACGAGGGCTACGAGAAGATCAAGCACCCGCACCAGATCGAGCACTGGTACTGGCCCGTCGGGGTCCTCGTCTTCGCGATCATCGCCGAGGGCTTCTCCTTCCGCACAGCCATCAAGGAGTCCAACCCCCTGCGGGGCGAGCACTCCTGGAAGGAGTTCATCCGCCGCGCCAAGGCCCCCGAGCTCCCGGTCGTCCTCCTGGAGGACTTCGGCGCTCTCGTCGGCCTGGTCCTCGCTCTCGGCGGCGTCGGCCTCGCGCTGCTCACCGACGACGGCGTCTGGGACGGCATCGGCACGCTCTGCATCGGTATCCTGCTCGTCCTCATCGCGCTGGTCCTGGCCGCCGAGACCAAGTCCCTCCTGCTCGGCGAGGCCGCCGGCAGCGAAGACCTCCGGAAGATCGAGTCGGCTGTCGTCGACGGCGACACCGTCACCCGTGTCATCCACATGCGAACCCTCCACCTCGGCCCCGAGGAACTGCTGGTCGCCGCCAAGATCGCCGTCCGGCACGACGACACCGCCGGCCGGGTCGCCACCGCCATCAACGCCGCCGAGGCCCGCATCCGCACGGCGGTGCCCATCGCCCGCGTCATCTACCTCGAGCCCGACATCTACAGCGAGGCCGAGGCCGCCAAGGGTCCCGACCCCGAGGCGGCCCCCGGCGGCCCCTCCCAGCACCCGGCCGAGCACTGACCCGCACGCACCACCCCGACAGGGCCCGCCCCCCCCGCGGGCCCTGCCGCCGTTCCACCCCTCTACTTCCACCCCTCTACTTCCACCGCTCCCTCCGCCCGCTCACGGACCGTGTTCGGCGCGATCCGATCGGACGTGGGCTGGGGCCGCCCCGCCACTCCGGTGTAGCTTGGAACGGAGCCAGACGTCGCTGCTGATGGCGGTCGGGCGGTCCCAGTGCGGACCGTCCGAGGGAGAGAGGGCCTCCGACGACTGCGCTGCGCGCACGAGGGCATGCCTGTGTCCTTCTCGGGCACCCCTGTGTCCGCCGCCGCGCAGACCAGCCGTACCCACTCTCTCGACCCAACCCGAGGAGCAGCTCACCATGACGACTGTCGACAACCGACAGGACTTCAAGGTCGCCGATCTCTCCCTGGCCGTTTTCGGCCGTAAGGAGATCACCCTTGCCGAGCACGAGATGCCCGGCCTGATGTCCATCCGCAGGGAGTTCGCCGCCACCCAGCCGCTGGCCGGCGCCCGGATCATGGGCTCCCTGCACATGACGGTGCAGACGGCCGTCCTGATCGAGACCCTGGTGGCGCTGGGCGCCGAGGTCCGCTGGGTGTCCTGCAACATCTTCTCCACCCAGGACCATGCGGCCGCGGCGATCGCGGTGGGCCCGAACGGGACGCCCGAGGACCCGCAGGGCGTCCCGGTCTTCGCCTGGAAGGGCGAGAGCCTGGAGGAGTACTGGTGGTGCACGGAGCAGGCGCTGACCTGGCCGAACACCCCCACCGGCGGCCCCAACATGATCCTGGACGACGGCGGCGACGCCACCATGCTCGTCCACAAGGGCGTCGAGTACGAGAAGGCCGGCAAGGTCCCCTCCGCGGACACCGCCGAGTCCGACGAGCACCGCGTCGTCCTCGAACTCCTCGGCCGGACCATCAGCGACGGCTCGCAGAAGTGGACCCAGCTCGCCTCGGAGATCCGCGGTGTCACCGAGGAGACCACGACGGGTGTCCACCGCCTGTATGAGATGCACCGGGACGGCAGCCTGCTGTTCCCGGCGATCAACGTCAACGACGCGGTCACCAAGTCGAAGTTCGACAACAAGTACGGCTGCCGGCACTCCCTGATCGACGGCATCAACCGCGCCACCGACGTCCTCATCGGCGGCAAGACGGCGGTCGTCTTCGGCTACGGCGACGTCGGCAAGGGCTGTGCGGAGTCGCTGCGCGGGCAGGGCGCCCGGGTGATCGTCACGGAGATCGACCCGATCTGCGCGCTGCAGGCGGCGATGGACGGCTACCAGGTCACCACCTTGGACGAGGTCGTCGAGACGGCCGACATCTTCGTCACCACGACCGGCAACAAGGACATCATCATGGCCGCCGACATGGCCCGGATGAAGCACCAGGCGATCGTCGGGAACATCGGCCACTTCGACAACGAGATCGACATGGCCGGCCTGGCGAAGATCCCGGGCATCGTCAAGGACGAGGTCAAGCCGCAGGTCCACACCTGGAAGTTCCCCGACGGCAAGGTCCTCATCGTGCTCTCCGAGGGCCGTCTGCTGAACCTGGGCAACGCCACCGGCCACCCCTCGTTCGTGATGTCCAACTCCTTCGCGGACCAGACGCTGGCCCAGATCGAGCTGTTCACCAAGCCCGAGGAGTACCCGACCGACGTCTACGTGCTGCCCAAGCACCTCGACGAGAAGGTCGCCCGCCTCCACCTCGACGCACTCGGCGTCAAGCTCACGACGCTCCGCCCGGAGCAGGCCGCGTACATCGGTGTCGAGGTCGAGGGTCCCTACAAGTCGGACCACTACCGCTACTGAGTCCGCAGCTCCACCCGCTGAAAGCGCGTCCGTGCACTGACGCGCTTCTCAGCACCAGGTAGGTCCTCCGAGGCAGGCCCCCGCACCCCCGTGCCGGGGGCCTGCCCCTTCGGCCTACGGCCGGACCGAACCGGACCAGCCCGTCACACCCCAGGACCCCCATGCCCCGCGGCCGATATTCGCTCCACGATCCGCACGATCACACCCCCCTCGCACACGAGCACTTCCAATGCGCCCCCGGCCCGTCCGGCTGGCGCTACGTCTCCCAACTGACCACCCCCACCGGCGACGATCACACCGGCTCCGTCGACCTCACCCTCGACGACCTCGGCCGCCCCCTCCGCCTCGAACTCCACGCGAGCAGCTGGCAGGTACGCGGTGCTGCCCTCGACGGCGTCACCTGGGTCCGCACCGACCCCACCGGTACCCAGGCCACAGAAGGCAACGTCCCCGCCCATGCCTTCACCGGCACATCCCCCGCGTTCCTCATCGCCACCAGTCGACTCCTTCGCCTCAACCCCTCTCCCTCGTCCCCGGCAACCCGAGTACGCCTCGTGGCCTTCACCGATCCGGTCCTCGCCCCCCGCACCGTGGACCAGTCCTGGGCCTTGCTGAGAAGAGAAGCACACGCCACTGACAACGGCCCCCTGACCGTGGACGAATACCAGGTCACAGCCCTGGACACCGGGGAACAGCACATGATCCACATGGCTGGGGACATCGTCCTCGCGGCCCCCGGCATCGAGCTGGAAGACCTCGAAACACCCCCGTCGACATTCGACTGAACCCACCCCCGACGGGGCGTGGGTTACGCCGGGGGCACGAACCCAGAGGCCGACCCCCGTGCCTGATCCGCTGGCGACTCCTCCGCAGCCACCACGGGCCGCGCCTCGTCCGACAACGGCCCCCCAGCAGCCACACCTGGCGACGGAGCCCCCGCAGGCCCATAAGACACCGGCGCCCCGTACGGCGCGGGCGCCCCGTACGGCGCGGGCGGACCGTAGGGAGTGGGTGGCCCGTAGGTTCCCGGCGTACCGACCCCCGCGCTGTCCCTGCCCCCAGGCCCGTGCCACTCCGCCCGGGGACCGTTCCCGAAGGCCCGCCGCGCCTCGCGGACCTGCCGCTCCTGCACGACCGCCGTCAGATAGGCGGCCGACGGCACCCCCTGGGGTACCGGCGACCCCGTACGCGCTGCGAGATCACCGGCCAGCCGCTCGGCCATCGCCCAGCCGACCTGCGGATCCAGCTGGTTCATCCGACCCAGGTACTGGCGGATCGCCAGCCACAACCCGTCCGGCACCGCCGAAAGATCGAGCGCCTGGAATCGTCCCGCCAGCCAGGGCGGAGGCGGCGGCAGAAACCCGGACCGTGACACAGGCACCCGCTCTCGCACCACCAGCGTGCCGGCGAACACATCGCCGAGTCGTCGCCCCCGCGCCGACACGAGCGAGGCGATACAGGCCACCACCCCGATCGTCAGCAGAATCTCCACCACACCCAGCGCACCACGCACCAGCGCGTGCCGGAACCGGATCGGCCCACCGTCGTCCCGCACCACCCGCAACCCGCACGCCATCTTCCCGAGCGACCGCCCATGACTGAGCGTCTCCACCGCGATCGGCCCGCCGACCAGCACCAGCAGAAACGTGGCGATCGACAGCGCGATCTGCGCCGCCTCGTCCAGGGACGCCGTCGCCGCCAGCAGAGCGATGCTCACGACGACGTAGACCACGAAGGCCACGGTCAGGTCCAGCAGCGTGGCCAACGCCCGGCTGGGCAGCCTGGCAGGCCGCAGCTCCAACGCCACGGCCTCACCCGTCACCAGCTCACTCACGCCCGTCGTCCTTTCCCTGGCCTGCCCCCGAGAACGGCCAGTCTGCCAAGCTGAGGGCGCATCGCGCCGCAGTACGACAAGCTGACATCCATCACCGGCCGCCGACGAACAGCCGAGGAGCAGGCACACCGATGGACCTCGACGTCTTCGTCTCCGCCCACCGAGCCGAATGGGACCGCCTCGACGCGCTTCTGCGTCGCCAGCGCAGCCTCACCGGCGCCGAGACCGACGAACTCGTCACCCTCTACCAGCGCACCGCCACCCACCTGTCCCTGATCCAGTCCAGCGCCCCCGACCCGCAGCTCACCGGCCGCCTCACCCAACTTGTGGCACGCGCGCGCAGCGCGGTGACAGGAACCCGCCGCGCCTCATGGCGCGACGTGACGCGCTTCCTCACACAGGGCTTTCCCGCCGCGGTCTACAGGTCACGGCACTGGTGGGTGCCCACGGCACTCCTCTCCACCGCCGTCGCCGCGCTCCTGGGCTGGTGGATCGGTACCCACCCGGAAGTCCAGTCCTCCATAGCGGCCCCTGACGAACTGCGCGAGCTCACCCGACCCGGCGGCCTGTACGAGACGTACTACTCGAGCCACCAGGCCGCGGCCTTCGCCGCCCAGGTCTGGACGAACAACGCCCAGGCCGCCGCGATGTGTCTCGTCCTGGGGGTCTTCCTGGGCCTGCCGGTCCTCTGGATCCTCTTCCAGAACATGCTCAACCTCGGCGTCGGAGCCGGCCTCATGTCCTCGGCAGGCCGGCTCGACACCTTCCTCGGCCTCGTCCTCCCCCATGGCCTGCTCGAGCTGACCGCTGTCTTCGTCGCGGCCGGCACCGGCCTTCGCCTGGGCTGGACAGTCATCGACCCGGGCCCGCGCACCCGGCGTACCGCCCTCGCAGAAGAGGGCCGAGCCGCGGTCGGCATGGCGATCGGCCTCGCACTCGTCCTCTTCGTCTCCGGCGCCATCGAAGGCTTCGTCACCCCGTCCGGCCTACCGACATGGGCCCGCGTCACCATCGGCATCACAGCCGAACTGGCCTTCCTCACGTACGTCTACGTCCTCGGCGGCAGAGCCGCCCGGGCCGGGGACACAGGTGACGTCGAGGCTGCCGAGCGCAGCGCCACGGTGCCGACGGCCGCCTGATGTGCGGATGGCCCCGCCGGGCTGCTAGTCTCCTCTTCGCCCCACAAAAGCCGTTGACACGGAGTGCGCGGGGAGGTAGATTCGAACAGTTGCCTGGAACTGGACAAGGTCCGGTCGGCAGCGGTTAGTATCTGTCAGCCTCTTGAATCTCTGATTCCAAAGAGGCCCCCGATTAAGTCAGAAAATGAATGGCCGGTCAGACCGGCCCGGAACTTCTGATAAAGTCGGAACCGCCGGAAAGGAAACCGCGAAACAAAAGCGGGAACCTGGAAAGCACCGAGGAAATCGGGTCGAGAAAAGATCTGATAGAGTCGGAAACGCAAGACCGAAGGGAAGCGCCCGGAGGAAAGCCCGAGA
>NZ_JBHWUU010000111.1:0-25745 GCF_042737375.1 Streptomyces sp. NPDC060000 | reverse complement strand
GGCGCACCCGCCCCTCTAACCCCCACAAATTAAAAAACCCCGCCGCCGGGGGGGGGGGGGGGGGCGGCCGGGCGGCGAGCTCAGTCGCCCGTACCCACCAGGCTCGCGATCTCCTGCCTCGCGAACCACAACAGCTCATGGTCCTCGGCCCCGTCCACGACGAACTGCGCGTCGTCGTCCCCGCCGTCCGCCGCCGCGAGCGCCTCCGCCGCGGCGGTGACGTCGGCCGCCGCCTCTCCGGCGTCTACGTGCACCGCGGCCGCCTTGGCCAGCGGCACGGCACCCGTCAGCCGCACCTCGCCCAGCGCCGCCGGGTCGAGCCCCCGGTCGGGATCCGCGTCGGCCGCGCGGTCGGGTACGTCGACGGCGACCACGACCCGGCGCCGCGGGGCACCCGGGTCCGCCGCGAGCAACCGCAGCGAGGCGAGCGCGGCCCGGCCGAGCGCCGCGTACTCCAGCTCCTCGATGTCGTCGGTGAGGTACCACTCGCGCAACGCGGGCGTGACGGCGTACGCGACGAGCGGCCCGGACCCCAGCTCACCCGTCTTGTGCGCCTCGGCGAGACCGGGGAGGGTCAGGGGGACGTAGACGCGCATGGCTGGCCGCTCTCTTCGTGGTCACAGGCTCGGACTCGGCTCGGACTCGATGCCTCGGGAACTATGCCTCAGGACGGGGTCCGCGCCTGCGGTCCGCGCCTCCCGAGGGCCTTCAGGATACGTGCGGCCGTCCCCTTTCGGGTCCCTGTCCACGGCCCCACGGACGTCAACCCGGGGCACGCGATTCACCCGGCCCATCCCTGCGGCAGCGGGCTTTTCCCGGCCCCCACCACCCCTGATAGGTGAACTCTCCCGGCCCCCGCCACGGGCGCCCAGCGTCCTTGCCCTCACGGACCGCGACCCCGTACAAGATCCGCAACGGCAAGTTACCGCCCGGTAGAGCCGAGCCCACCGAACGGGGACACCCATGAACAAGGTCATGACGAGGACGCAGCACCACCCCGGCACCCGCCCTCCCGGTCGTCGCGACACCCGCCGCCCCGCAGGCGCCCCGCCCCGCACCCCGAGCGGCAACGGCTCCCGTACGGCACCCGGCGGCGGCCGCCCACCAGGCTCCCCCGGCGCCGGCACGCCCACCGGCACCCGCCCCACCGACGGCCGCCCCGCATCCCCCCGGGCCCTCACCCGCCACCCGGCACCCCGACCCACCACCAACTCCCCCACCGCCCCCGGCCAGGTCCCCACCCAGGCCCCTGGCCAGGCCCCGTCGCAGACTCCCCGACGCCCTGTCTCCCAGCCGCGCCCCACGGACCTCTTCGCCGACCGCCTCCTCGCGGTCCTGACCGGCCAACGCCCCGTGCACTTCATGCTCCGGCACACCCTCGGCCACGCCTACGACGACCTGGCACACCTCGCCGAACGCGGCCCCCTGCGCGGCACCACCCACGGCGCCCGCCCCGTCGTCCGTGACATCGGCTACTACGTACCCCGCCCCGGCGCCATCGAGGCCTTCGCCCGCATCGGCGCCGGCGACCGTCTGCGGGCCATGGCCTTCCGCCTGGAGCTCGGCACGGACCACCGCTGGCGCTGCACCGCCGTGGAACTCGACGGCGCCCGCAGGCCCCGCCCGCAGGAGGACTGAGCAGCCCCCAGGGCCGCCGAACAGGCAGAGGGCCGGGCCCACCCGAAGGTGACCCGGCCCTCAAGCCGCTACGAACCCCACAACGCCGTCACGCCATACGCCACGTCGCACCGCACACGTCACGCCCGGCCACCGGCACCACAGACGCCCCGCACCGCAGACGACCGCCCCACGCGAGCGGACCACAGACGCCCACACCGCAGACGACCGCCCCACGCGAGCGCGCCGCGGACACGTCCTACTTCTTACGGCGACGCCCGGCCTTCGCCTGCTTGCGGCGCTCCGCGCGCGTGAGGCCGTCGGCCTCGGAGCGCACCGGCTCGTCGTCGTCACTGTCGAAGTCTCCCTCGATCGTGCCGCCCTCACCGTCCACCGTCGGAGCCGAGAAGTGCAGCTGGCGACGCTGCGGAGCGTCCAGCCCCTTCGCCCGGATCTCCGGACGCGAACCCGCCTGCGCCGGCACCACGTCCTGCTTCTCCATGTCGACCGGCTCGGCGTCCTCGACCGGGACCTCCTCGACCTGCTGCTCGACCTGGACCTCCAGGTTGAACAGGTAGCCGACGGACTCCTCCTTGATGCCGTCCATCATCGCGGAGAACATGTCGAAGCCCTCGCGCTGGTACTCGACCAGCGGGTCCTTCTGCGCCATCGCGCGCAGACCGATGCCCTCCTGGAGGTAGTCCATCTCGTAGAGGTGCTCGCGCCACTTGCGGTCCAGGACCGACAGCACGACCCGGCGCTCCAGCTCACGCATGATCTCGGAGCCGAGCTGCGACTCCCGCGACTCGTACTGCTCGCGGATGTCGTCCTTGATGGACTCGGAGATGAACTCGGCGGTCAGACCGGCCCGGTCACCGGCCGCCTCCTCCAGCTCCTCGACGGTGACCTTCACCGGGTAGAGCTGCTTGAAGGCGCCCCACAGCCGGTCCAGGTCCCAGTCCTCCGGGAAGCCCTCGGCGGTCTCCGCGCCGACATACGCGTCGATCGTGTCGTCCATGAAGTGGTGGATCTGCTCCTGGAGGTCCTCGCCCTCCAGGACGCGGCGCCGCTCACCGTAGATGACCTCACGCTGACGGTTGAGGACCTCGTCGTACTTCAGGACGTTCTTACGCGTCTCGAAGTTCTGCTGCTCCACCTGCGACTGCGCGGACGCGATCGCGCGCGTGACCATCTTGTTCTCGATCGGCACGTCGTCCGGCACGTTCGCCATCGACATCACGCGCTCGACCATCTGCGCCTTGAACAGCCGCATCAGGTCGTCACCCAGCGACAGGTAGAAACGGGACTCGCCCGGGTCACCCTGACGGCCGGAACGACCGCGCAGCTGGTTGTCGATACGACGCGACTCGTGCCGCTCGGTACCCAGCACGTAGAGGCCGCCCAGCTCCTTGACCTCTTCGAACTCGGCCTTGACCGCCTGCTCGGCCTTCACCAGGGCGGCGGGCAGCGCGGCGGCCCACTCCTCGATGTGCTCCTCGGGGTCGAGGCCGCGCTGACGCAGCTCCGCCTCGGCGAGGTCGTCGGGATTGCCGCCGAGCTTGATGTCGGTACCGCGGCCGGCCATGTTGGTGGCGACCGTGACGGCACCCTTGCGGCCGGCCTGGGCGACGATCGACGCCTCACGCTCGTGGTGCTTGGCGTTCAGCACCTCGTGCTGGACACCCCGCTTGGAGAGCTGCTGCGACAGGTACTCGGACTTCTCGACCGACGTCGTACCGACGAGGATCGGCTGGCCCTTCTCGTGCTTCTCGGCGATGTCGTCGACGACCGCCTCGAACTTCGCGACCTCGGTGCGGTAGATCAGGTCGGACTGGTCCTTGCGGACCATCGGCCTGTTCGTCGGGATCGGGACCACGCCGAGCTTGTAGATCTGGTGGAACTCGGCGGCCTCGGTCATCGCCGTACCGGTCATGCCGCAGAGGCCGGGCTGTTCCTTCTCGTCGTGGTCGTGACGCTTGTACAGGCGGAAGAAGTTCTGCAGGGTGATCGTGGCGAGCGTCTGGTTCTCGTCCTTGATGTCCACCCCTTCCTTCGCCTCGATCGCCTGGTGCATGCCCTCGTTGTAGCGGCGGCCGGCGAGGATACGGCCCGTGTGCTCGTCGACGATCATGACTTCGCCGTCCATGACGACGTAGTCCTTGTCCTTCTTGAAGAGCTCCTTCGCCTTGATGGCGTTGTTCAGGTAGCCCACCAGAGGGGTGTTGACCGACTCGTAGAGGTTGTCGATGCCCAGCCAGTCCTCGACCTTGCTCACACCGGTCTCGTGGATGGCGACCGTGCGCTTCTTCTCGTCGACCTCGTAGTCGCCGGTCTCCTCGAGGCCCTTGAGCGGGTTGCCCGCCTCGCCCTTCTTCAGGCGCGTCACCAGCTTGGCGAAGTCGCCGTACCACTTGGTGGCCTGGTCGGCCGGACCCGAGATGATCAGCGGCGTACGCGCCTCGTCGACCAGAATCGAGTCGACCTCGTCGACGATGGCGAAGTTGTGGCCGCGCTGGACCAGCTCGTCCTGTGCCCACGCCATGTTGTCGCGCAGGTAGTCGAACCCGAACTCGTTGTTCGTGCCGTAGGTGATGTCGCACGCGTACATCTCGCGGCGCTGCGCCGGCGTCATGTTCGCGAGGATGCAGCCGACTTCCAGACCCAGGAACTTGTGGACGCGGCCCATCATTTCGGAGTCGCGCTCGGCCAGGTAGTCGTTGACCGTGATCAGGTGGACGCCCTTGCCGGACAGCGCGTTCAGATACGCGGGCAGCGTGCCGACGAGCGTCTTGCCCTCACCGGTCTTCATCTCCGCCACGTAGCCGAGGTGCAGCGCGGCACCACCCATGATCTGCACGTCGTAATGACGCTGACCGAGGACACGCTTGGCGGCCTCGCGCACGGTGGCGAACGCCTCCGGCAGCAGGTCGTCCAAGCTCTCGCCGTCGGCATACCGCTGCTTGTACTCATCGGTGAGGGCCCGCAGCTCGGCGTCGGAGAGGTCGACGAAGTCCTCTTCGATGGACTTGACCTGGTCCGCGATGCGGTGCAGCTTGCGCAGGATCTTGCCTTCGCCTGCACGCATGATCTTCGAGAGGACGGACACGGGGGTTGGTCTCCTTGCCGGTCGGGCCTGGGACTGTCGGTTGCCATTGGACTTGACTGAGCAACGGCCATCGTATGCGAGGACCCCGCCACCCCGGGAGGCCTGCCGCGACGAGGACCGCACACTGCTGCACACCCGTCCAAAATCTTCTTCACAGTGGACAACGGCCGGGCCCCGACGATGGTGCCGCGTCCGGCAGACGAATTGCGCGAATTGTGATCACCCGCTCACGCAGCGCAAAAGGATGGCGCCCTCCCCGGCGCCCCGAGCAGAATCGGCCGATGGAGCTCGAGCCCGTCACCCTCACCACCCCCCGCCTCGTTCTGCGCCCCCTCGATC
This sequence comes from Streptomyces sp. NPDC060000, assembly GCF_042737375.1. Taxonomy (NCBI): domain Bacteria; kingdom Bacillati; phylum Actinomycetota; class Actinomycetes; order Kitasatosporales; family Streptomycetaceae; genus Streptomyces; species Streptomyces sp. NPDC060000. Next base: position 20,683 of record NZ_JBHWUU010000111.1, on the reverse strand, counting down.
CGCGGGACACCGACGCCGTGTACGCCGCCGTCCAGGACCCCGACATCCAGCGCTGGACCACGATCCCCTCCCCCTACCTTCCCGAGCACGCCCGAAGCTTCACCGAGCGGCTCGCCCCGGAAGGCTGGGCGACCGGCTCCATGTTCACCTTCGGCGTCTGCCTCCCCGACCGGTCCCTCACCGGCGCCCTCAGCCTCACCATGCGCTCCCCGGGCACGGCCGAGGTCGGCTTCTGGTCCGCCAGGGAACACCGGGGCCACGGCTACACCACCGAGGCCGTCCTCACCGCCGCCCGCTGGGCCTTCACCACCCTCGCCGTCGACCGCGTCGAATGGCGGGCGGAAATCGGCAACACCGCCTCCCGCGCGGTCGCCGAGAAAGCCGGCTTCACCCTGGAGGGCACCCTGCGCTCGGCCATCGACAACAAGGGGGTACGACGGGACTGCTGGCTGGCCTCCCTGCTCCCGTCGGACCTGGGCCTGCCGTCGACGGCGCCGTACGTCCCGACGCCCTCCAGACCCGCCGGGGCCACAGCCGGCCCCTCCGGAGGTACAGCCGGACCGTCCGGGGGTGCCCCCTCTACGCGAGTGTGAGGACGAGAAACGCCGGGCGCACCCACCCCCAACCCCCGAATCCGCAGCTCACCCCGCACTGTCAGCCCCACCCCCTATCGTGCGATCCATGACGACCCCGCGCCCCGCCACCACCCTCTCGGCAGACGAAGCCCGACGCATCGCCCTACGCGCGCAGGGCTTCCTCGGCACACCCGACCGCAGAGCCGGCGTCCGCGGGGTCCTCCGTCACCTCGGCGCGGTCCAGCTCGACACCATCTCGGTCCTGGCCCGCTCCCACGAGCTGATCCCCTATGCCCGGCTGGGAGCCGTGGGCCGCAAGACGGTCGAGGACGCGTACTGGAAGCCCGTGTCCACGGGCGCGCCCGCGGCACGGCCGCACGCCTTCGAGTACTGGTCCCACGCCGCCTGCATCCTCCCCATCGAGGAATGGCCCCACTTCGCCTTCCGCCGCCGTGCCTACCGGGCCCGCCCGCACTGGAACCACACCCTCCCGGACGGCACGTACGACCAGGTCATCAAGCAGCTCCGCACCGAAGGCCCGCTCACCGCGACCGAGTTGGGCGGAGCGAAGAAGACCAGCGAGTGGTGGGACTGGTCCGGCACCAAAGTCGCCGTGGAGCGCGCGCTGATGTACGGCGAGGTGGTCTGCGTCGAGCGCCGCGGCTGGAAGCGCGTGTACGACCTCGCCGAACGCGCCGTACCCGCCGACCTGCTGCACGACGAGCTGGACGACACCGAGTGCCTGCGCCGCCTCGTCCGCCTGGCCGGCCAGTCACTCGGCGTGGGCACGCGCGCGGACATCGCCGACTACCACCGTCTCAAGGGCGAACAGGTCGACGCGGTGATCGCCGACTCGGGTCTGGTCCCGGTCACGGTCGAAGGCTGGGGCAAGCCCGCCTGGGCCGACCCGGCAGCCCTGGAAACGCCCCCGCGCGGCCGCCACCGCACCACGCTCCTGTCCCCCTTCGACTCCCTGATCTGGGAACGGGCGCGCACCGAGCGGATCTTCGGCTTCACCCACCGCCTGGAGGCGTACGTCCCCAAGCCGAAGCGGATACACGGTTACTTCGCGATGCCGGTCCTGGCCGGCGGCCGGCTCGTGGGCCGGGTGGACCCGGCCCGTGAGGGCAGCACCCTGGTCGCCCGGCAGGTCACCCTGGACGGCCCGAAAGCGGTCCCGGCGGTGGCCCAGGCCCTGCTCGAGGCGGCGACCTGGGTGAACTGCACGGACGTACGCGTGGAGCGCGTGGACACCCCGGACCTGCGCGAGCCCCTCACCGCGGAACTCACCCGCGCACTGGCCTGACCGCACTGACCGGAACCGGGCAGCCATCCCGGGGCCGAGGCCCGGCCGGGGGCGGGGCCGAGACGGGCCCGAGCCCAGCCGGGCCAGGGCCGACCCAGCGGGGATCAGGCCCGGACCAGGCCCGGATCAGGTCGGGGTCAAGTCCGGGTCAAGCCCCGCTCACCGGATCTCGAGGATCTTCTCCCGCATCGCGTACACCACCGCCTCCATCCTGGAGTGCAGCTGAAGCTTCTCCAGGATGTTGCGCACATGGTTCTTCACGGTGTTCTCGGAGATGAACAACTCCTTGGCGATGTCACGGTTGTTCATCCCCGTGGCGACCAGCTTGAGCACCTCCAGCTCCCGGTCCGTCAGCCGGGGCGCGGGCACCAGCCGACGCTCGTCGGTCCGCTGGATCATCGACTTGAACTCGGTGAGCAGCTTCGACGCCATGGAGGGGCTGATCTGCGACTGCCCGTCGGCGACCGCGCGGATCGCGGTGGCGACCTCGTCCGTGGAGATCTCCTTGAGGAGATAGCCGGTCGCGCCCGCCTTGATCGCCTCGTAGAGGTCGGCTTCCTCGTCGCTGATCGTCAGCATGATGATCTTCGCGCTGGGGGCCACCTCCTTGATGGAGGTGCACGCCTCGATACCGCCGCGCTTGGGCATCCGTACGTCCATCAGCACGATGTCGGGCAGCAGGTCGGCCGCCTTGTCCACGGCCTCGGCGCCGTCCCCCGCCTCGCCGACGACCTGGATGTCCTCCTCGGCCGCGAGCACGATCTCCAGTCCGCGGCGGAACAGGGCGTGGTCGTCCACGACAAGGACTCTGATCGGCTCCTTGCGTGAGGTGCCGCCGTCCGGGCCCATGCCGACGACGCCGTCGTCGGCATCGTCGTCCCGCATCGGTCCGAAGCTGTCCGCCATCGTTCCTCCCCCTGAAGGCTGTGGCCGTCGTCCTGTGCCGTCGCCAACCCAAGGCAGCGGCCCACCGGTTGAGCCGCCCTGGCCATGATTCCATGCCCGGACGACAACGCGGTGACAGAGCACTGCCGAAGGGGTCGCACACGGGTGCCCCTGGGGGCGCACGCAGCGCTCCAGGGGCACACCGCTCAGCTGTCACCGAGCAGGGTCAGCCGCCCAGCACACCGCCCGCCTCGGGGGAGTGGGCCTGCGCCACCATCGGGTCGGTGTCGAGGTAGATCACGCCGTAGTCGTAGGCGTGGCGCCGGTAGACGACGCTGGGCTGCTTGGTCTCGGAGTCGACGAACAGGTAGAAGTCGTGTCCGACCAGTTCCATCTCGTAGAGGGCCTGGTCGAGGGTCATCGGAGCGGCGACGTGGGTCTTCTCGCGCACCACGAGGGGGCCGTCGCCCTGCACCTCGAGCGAGCCGATCCGCTTGGTCGGCACGCTGTCCGACTCGCCGCTGGGGACGGGACGGCCGTCACCGTTGAGCGTCGCCACACCAGGGACATGGTCGGGAACCTCTGCCGCGGAGAGCCTGCGGGCGCCGCGGCGTGTGTAACGCTTGTCGTGCTGCTTGCGCAGCTGGGCATCCAGCTTCTCCGCCGCCAGGTCGAGTGCCGCGTACGCGTCGCTGGCCGACGCCTCCGCCCGGATCACAGGGCCGCGGGAGTGAAGCGTGATCTCCACTCGGTCGCACCGGTCCGCCTGTCGGGGGTTGGGCTCCTTGGACACCTCCACGTCGAGGCTGATCACCTTGCCGTCGAGCTTCTGGATCTTCTCCAGATTCAGCTTCTCGGCCACGTGCTTGCGGAACCGCTCGGGCACCTCGGTCTTGCGTCCCTTGACGACGATGTCCACGCAGAACTCCGTTCCCGGATCACTCCGCTTCAGTGGCGGAGCTTCTCCCTTTTTCACCAGGCTCCGGTGAGCACCGGAACCTCCGACTTGGTGACTTCCACCTCCTCCTCCCCCATGGGCGAGATCTACACCCCAGGTGCCGCGGAAGATTACGAAAACCGGCAGCACGGCATTCGGATATGAGAGGTGTGGCCTGCGGCTTTCCCTCACAACCGAACATATCTCGCTCGGACGGATGTCGTCACCCTCTACTGCCGCGTACCTCCGTTCAGGGGAATTGGGTCTCTTATTACCTGCAACGACGCAAGTTCTCACTCAGTTCCGGTTTATTTCCAGAGAGTCCGGCGACGCGGCGACCACGGCCGCGCAGAGCACGTCACCGGCTACGCCCGCGCCGCCCATCGGCCTCACCGACTGCTCGCCCACGCCTTCCTCCTCCGCTCCGGACGACTTCTTTCTGCCTTCCCGGGAGACGCCCCTGTACACAACCGTCGGCCCTTCACCACACAACGCTCCCTTCGTCTCCTCCCCGCTCTCCCCACTCTCCCCCTGCGCCGACCGTTCCGCCGCCGTGGCCGCCCGTACCGCGCGCGCCGCCTCCGCCAGCGAGGCGCCCGTCGTGATCACGTCGTCGACGAGAACCACCGGACCACCGCAGAGCACCCGCGCGCCCCCGGGCACCACGGTCAGCGCGCCCACGAGGTTGTCCAGCCGCTGCCGGGAGCCGAGCCCCGACTGGTCGGCCACGGCCCGCCGCTGCCGAAGCACGGCGGCCACCCGCGCCGGCACCCCGGCCCGCCGCAACTCACCGGCCGCCGCGAGCGCGATCCGCCGCGCCGGATCATGACCCCGTGCCCGCACCGCGGCGCGGGCCGAGGGGACGGGGACGAGCAGTACGCCCCCGGGGGCCCGGGGGCCCTCCCCCACCCCCTCCCCCACCCCCGCCCGCACCGCCCCCGCCAACGCCGCGCCCAGTGGTCGCGCCAGCGCCAGCGCGCCGCGTTCCTTGTGGGCCAGCAGCACTGCCCGTACCTCGTCGGCGTACCGGGCCGCCGCGTGCACGGCGGGCAGCCCCGGCGGTTCCGGCACCGGTCGGACGCGGAACGGCTGGGCCCCGCCCAGCGTCGTACGGCACTGCGGGCAGAGCACCGTACGCGCGCTTCCGCAGCCACCGCACTCGGCGGGCAGCACCAGGCCGGCGAGCTCCTGCCACCATCTGCGAACGCCTTCCACGTCCACCACTCTGCCAACGGGGGAAGAGACCCGCCACCCCTGTGGAAAACCACCCGCAGGGGCCTGTGGAAAACTCCCGGCAAGTCAGTGGGAAGGGTGCCGGAAGACAGTCGGAAGGGCACCGGAAGGCGGCCGGACCCCGAACGAAAGGCGTGCGGGGCGCGATCTGACCAGCGAAAGAGACCGGACCGAAAGAAGTTGCCCGAGAACTCGGAAAAAGTCAGCCCGGGTAGAACGCGACCGAAGCGGTCTCCTTCAGCGTTCGCCATCCACTTCCGCCGGGCAGCCACAGCAGCCCGTCCTTGGAGGTCGCGAAGAGCGGGATGTCGCTGTCCTCGGAGGCGGCGATGCTCGTGACCTCCGTGAGGCCGGGGAGTGTTCCCGCCTCGGGGATCGAGCCGTCGCACTGCACGTACTGCACCTGCTGCACGCCCCCGGCTTCGCGCCCGACGACCACGAGCCGGCTGTCCCCGGCCCACGCCACGGCGGTGACCTGTTCCAACTCCGGTGTAGCGGAGCGCAGTTCCTGGAGCGACACGGACGGCTTGTCGCCGTTGCCGGGGCTTCGTTCGATGCGCCCGATGAGCAGGGACTGCTTGCCGCCCTTGTCCACGACGAGCGCGATCCGCACCCCGTCGGCGGCCACACGTACGGCGTTGATACGGCCGTCCAGCCCCGGAGTGAGCACCTCCAGCGGCTGGCCGCCGCCCTTCTGCAGCAGGAGCAGCCGGGGGGCGCCGGGGTCACGGTCGGCCACCCACAGGTCGCCCTGGGCGTCCCAGCTGGGTGTGGTGAGCCGGTCGGCCTCCGTCTTGCCCTTGCTCTGGAGTACGGGGTCGCCGATGGAGCTGCCGGAGACGGTGGAGGTGACGTAGAGCGTCCTGCCGTCGAGGGCGACTCCGGCGGCGCTGTGTTCGTCGCGGGCCACGGCCACCGAGCGCAGTGCCTTGGTGCCGTCACCGAGCGCTCCCGGCACGGGGTCGGCCTTGGTGTTGCCGCTGCCGCTCGTCATCCGTACGAGGCGGTGCTGGCCGTCGATGAAGTACAGGTAGTCGGGGGCGGTTTCGGAGCCGCGTGCGGCGACGACTGCGGCCCGTTCCTCGGTGAGGGAGCACAGCTGGGTGCCGCCCGCGCGCAGCGCGACCTCGTCGACGGCGGGGGTCAGGCTCTGCAGGGAGAACAGCAGTTGGGCCGCCATCTCGTCGCACTTGGCCTGTCCGATGTGGGCCGCCTTGCCGTTGAGCGGCACGGTGAGCTTGTTCTGGTCGTCGAGTGTCAGCGCGGTGACGCCCTTGGGCAGGGCCGTTCCGGTGGGGAAGCTGGATCTGACGACGGGGCGGAGCCAGCTGGTGGGTCCGGTGAGTACGGAGCGCACCATCTGCGTCATCGGGTCGACGCGTTCACGGACGTAGACGGGGTCGGCGACGGTCACGGGCTGCCGGGAGCCGTCGGCCGTGGTGTTGGACGCGAAGTAGTACTTGTTGACGGACACGTAGTTGCGCTGGAAGTCCGACTTGCCCATGACGACGCCCTGGGGGAGGGCGTCGATGCGCCACTGCCCGGTCTTCTTGTCGCGGCTGAGGTGGACGGGCTGGCCGTAGGTGCCCGAGGCGGGCGAGTACGACTGCTGGGCGTCGACGGTGGCGACCTTCGTGCCGGTCAGGACGTACGAGTAGTCGTCGTCGTCCTCTCTGCTCCCGGCGGGCCGGGATTCGGTCGCCGGCCCGTCCGCGAGGACCGTCGTGGACCGTTCGGGCTGCCACTTCTGGGCGGCTCTGTCGGTCAGGTACTGCCGTGCGGTGGAGTAACCCGGGTCGTCGCTGGTGAGCGCTTCGAGGAAGCCCTGGACGATCTCCGAGGGCTGCGCGTCGTCCTGGGGTGGCATCGCGAACACCCGTACCTGGGTGTCCTGGCGCGGTGTGGACTCGACGCCGCGCAGGTCCCCGCTGTCGGGCATCGAGGCGCACCCGGCCAGCAGGACGACCCCACACGCGGCGTACGCCACCGTGCGCCCCGGCGTGCGCCGGGCTCCCCCCTCGCGCCACTCAGCGCCCACGAAATGCCTCCCCATGCTGGTCCGAGCTCTCCGCCCCGGCTCTCGGCCGGTCCGGAGTCCCCCTCAGTGCCGTGTCACCCATGTCACTCGCGTCGCCCGTGTCACGCGCGTCGCCCACGTCCCCGGTGTTGCCCGTGCCGGCGCCTTTCGTCCGCTCCGGGTTCTCGCCGCGTGCTGCCCCCGAAGTCCGCGACTCGTCCTGTCCGCGCCCGCCGCCGCCCGTGCCCGGGGCCGGCCGGGACACCACGCGCGCGCCGTTGCCGGGCAGCGCCGTCGGGTCGGCGGTGGGAGCCGCGCCGGCCATGCGGGGCGTGAGCGAGCTCCGTGCGGCCGCCGTCTCCTCACCGACGGGCTGGACCGGCACCGTCGCGCTCTTCTGGCCTCCGCCGCGCGGCTGACCCGCGTCGTCCAGGTCTCCCCGGTTGCGACGGGAGTCCCTGGGCTCGAGCGGTATCGGCGAGCCCCGCAGCGGCTCGTCGGCGGTCCTGGGCAGCGTCAGCCGGAACTGCGAGCCGCCGCCGGGCTCTCCCCAGGCCTGCAGCCAGCCGCCGTGCAGTCGTGCGTCCTCCAGGGCGATGGAGAGGCCCAGACCGGTGCCGCCGGTGGTACGCGCGCGTGCCGGGTCGGCCCGCCAGAACCGGCTGAACACGCGCGTGGCCTCGCCGGGCTTCAGCCCGACGCCGTAGTCGCGCACGGCGATCGCGACGGCCCCGCCCGCGGCGGCCAGCTTGACGACGACGTCCTTGCCCTCGCCGTGTTCCACGGCGTTGACCACCAGGTTCCGCAGTACCCGCTCCACGCGCCGGGCGTCGGCCTCGGCGACTACGGGCTGCTGGTCGCCGATGACGCGTACGGTCGTCGCCTTGCGTTCGGCGAGCGGCGCGGCCCCGCTGACGACCCGCCGTACGACCTCCCTGAGGTCGATCGGCTCGGCCTCCAGGGCGGCGGCGCCGGCGTCGAAGCGGCTGATCTCCAGCAGGTCCGCGAGCAGCGTCTCGAACCGGTCGAGCTGGTCGGCGAGCAGTTCCGCGGACCGCGCGGTGACGGGGTCGAAGTCGACCCGGGCGTCGTGGATGACGTCGGCGGCCATGCGTACGGTCGTCAGCGGCGTCCGCAGTTCGTGCGAGACGTCGGACACGAACCGTCGCTGCATCCGTGACAGGTCCTCCAGCTGCTGGATCTTCAGCTGGAGGTTCTGGGCCATCTTGTTGAACGCCTCGCCGAGGCGGGCGATGTCGTCCTCGCCGGTGACCTTCATCCGCTCCTGGAGCCGCCCTGCGGACAGCCGCTCGGCGATCCCTGCGGCCATCCGCACGGGCGTGACGACCTGCCGCACCACGAGCCAGGCGATGGCGCCGAGGAGCACGACGACGAACAGTCCGGCGGTCGCCAGCGTGCCCTTGACCAGGCTCAGCGACTTCTCCTCCTGCGTGAGCGGGAAGAGGTAGTACAGCTCGTACGGATCGCCGTTGGGGTCGTTGACCTGCTTGCCGATGACCAGGGCCGGCTGGGATTCCTTGTCGCTGAGGTAGATGATGCGGGAGTAGCTCTGCGCCGCGCCGTTGCCGTTGTTGACCTGCTCGCGCAGGTTCTCCGGGACGCTCTTGTCGGGGTCGACGAAGCCGGAGGCACGCGGCCCGCGGGCGACGCCGCTGACGTCGCCGGGGGGCAGGGTGACCACGTCGAAGGCGCCTTGGCCGCCGCTGGAGAGCGACAGCACGAGTTCGCTCATCCATTCGATGACGTTCTGGGAGGCGCCGCCGTTCGCCGGGGTGCCGTCGTCGGCGGCCGCGCTGGCGGCCTCGTCGGCCTTCTGCTTGGCCACGGCGAATCCGCCGGTGGCCTGGCTCTGGGACGCCTTCACCTTGGCGTCCAGCAGGCCGTTGCGCACCTGCCCGATGACGACGAAGCCCAGCAGCAGGACGACGCCCAGCGACATCAGCAGCGTCGTGGCGACGACCTTGAGCTGGATGTTGCGCCGCCACAGCCGCATGACGGGCAGCAGCGGCCGGCGCACCCAGCGCAGCAGCAGCCTCAGGACGGGGCTGCCCTGCACCCCGCCCTGGAGCAGACCGCCCTCGAGGAGGCGTGCGAAGCGTGAACCCGGCGTCCCACGGCCGACAGGCCGCTGTGGACGGGCCCCGGACCGACCGGGGGCCGAAGCGGCGCTGTCACCGGACATGTCAGCTGGGTCCTGCCTTGTATCCGACGCCACGGACGGTCACGACGATCTCCGGCCGCTCGGGGTCCTTCTCGACCTTGGAGCGCAGCCGCTGTACGTGCACGTTCACCAGGCGGGTGTCCGCGGCGTGCCGGTAGCCCCACACCTGTTCGAGGAGCACCTCGCGGGTGAAGACCTGCCAGGGCTTGCGCGCCAGCGCGACCAGCAGGTCGAACTCCAGCGGCGTCAGCGCGATCGACTGGCCTTCCCGCTTCACGGAGTGACCGGCCACGTCGATGACGAGGTCGCCTATGGCGAGCTGTTCCGGCGCCGGCTCCTCGGACCTCCGCAGCCGCGCCCGGATCCGGGCGACCAGCTCCTTCGGCTTGAACGGCTTCACGATGTAGTCGTCGGCGCCGGACTCCAGCCCGACGACGACGTCGACGGTGTCGCTCTTCGCCGTGAGCATCACGATCGGCACCCCGGACTCCGCCCGGATCAGGCGGCACACCTCGATGCCGTCCCGGCCGGGCAGCATCAGATCCAGCAGCACCAGGTCGGGTTTGGCCTCACGGAAAGCGGCCAGCGCCTTGTCACCGTCGGCCACGAAAGACGGCTCAAAACCTTCACCACGCAGCACAATGCCGAGCATCTCGGCCAGTGCGGTGTCGTCGTCGACGACAAGGACTCGTCCCTTCATAAACGACATCATCCCATTCTCATAACGGTGAAGGCGGTGCAGGTGAGAAGGCTCACCGGCCAGTGACGATAGTCGTACGGGGCGGTCACTGTCTGCCCGGGTCCGCCGACGTTGATGTCAGCACCGATGTCAGGCGGTCCGGCAGACGACTCGGCGCACAGGCGTCGTGACTCAGCGGAACCTCACCCAGCCGTTCGCGTGACGACGCGGGCCCTGAAGGGCCGGGGTGAGCCGGGGTGAGCGGGGTGAGCCGGGTGCGGGGTCGCCCCAGGCTCCCGAGAGGGCTGGTGGCACCGGCCCGGCAGGGAGCTCCCACGCGCGCGCCGCCCGGAACGCTCCTACGGTTGAACGAGGACGTGGCGCCCGCGGATGTCCGTTTCCGTCCGCCTGCGCCGCGCACACCATCTCGGCGTCGTCGGCGCCTTAAGGAGGCCATTCGGCATGTCCACAGCATCCGACACCCCGGTCCTGGACACCCTCGCCGCCATGACCATCGACTCTCTCGAGCGATGCGGTCTGCCGCCGGACACGCTCATCCTGACCCGCATCGCCGCGCTCGCGGCCTCGGACGCGCCCCCCGTCTCCTACCTCGCCCATGTCGACCCCGCGCTCAGGGCCGATCTGACCGCCGCTCAGGTACAGGACGTCCTGGTCGCCATCGCCCCCATCGTGGGCACGGCCCGCGTGATGACGGCAGCGGGCAACCTCGCCGCAGCGCTCGGCATCGCCATCGCGGTGGCCGACGCCGAGACAGAGGCAGAGATCGAGGCCGGGAGCTGAAGGGAACAGCCCTCAAACCGTCACTGTGCGCCCGGCGTTCCGCCGCTCCGGCCCTCGGCTTCCGGGGCGTGCTGGTGACTTCTGCCCTGCTCGACAGCCGACACCAGGAGTCGGGCCGCGAGACCGACCAGCAGCAGATTCATCGTCATCTGTCCGGTGGCCAGCAGTCGGGCCGGTTCGCTGCGCGGGCTGATGTCGCCGAAACCGACAGTGCTGAACACGGTCACGGTGAAGTACAGCGCGTCGGATCTCGACAGCGGCTCGCTGAAGCTGTCCGACGCGCTGTGATCCATCAGGAAGTACGTCGTCGCGAACAGGAGCAGATAGAGCGGAAGCGTCGTCCCCAGGGCTTCCACGGCCCGCAGTTCGGGCCGCTGGGACAGCGAGATCTTCCGGATCTGCCGGGACAGGAGCAGTGCCACGGCGACGATGCCGCCGACAAGCCCGAGGACCGTGCTGGTGGTGAAGGCCGAATCGAGCGGCAACAGGTAGTAGACAGCGACGAGGAAGGCAGCGCTGAGCAGCGAACGCACGACGGCGCGCCTCGACTCCCGGCGGCTCCTAAGCGGTGTTCCGTCCACGCTTTCCCCGATGCACCCGATCCCGTCGCCACGCTGCCGCGCCGGCTCCTGGTCCAACTTCCCCGCCGCCCCGGGCACCGGACGGCAGGCGCACCCTGACGCACCGTGTGGTCACCGGGATGGCGGGCCATCACACCGGAGAGCCGCCGAAACCGGAGGAGTACGCGATGGCTGCTTCTGGCGCCCGCCGTGAGACGACGTCACCGAGTGGCTGGGACTCCCGCCTGTACAGGCAGTGGATCGCGTACAACACGATCGCCTTCGTCATCGTCCTGTCCGCTGGTTTCCTGCTGGCACTGCTGGGTGACGACGCCCTCCACCTGGAAGTCTCCAGCCACCACGTGGTGATAGCACTCTTGATCGCCACCGTGGGGGCCGCGCTGTTCGGAGGTGTCCTGGGAGCTCTGCAGTGGCTGGTCGTCCGACAGCGGGTGCCCATCCCCCGCAAGGCGTGGATCACCGCCAACATCGGCCCGGCACTGCTGGCCTGGCTCCTGGTCATCATGCCTGCGGTGATCAGCGTCCAGGACACCGACAACGACATGTCGACGTCGACGGCCTATCTCCTGGCCGCCAGCCAGAGCCTGGCCCTCGGCCCCCTCCTCGGCCTGTCCCAGTCACTCGTCCTGCGCAAGGTGACCAGCCGCTGGAGCTGGTGGATCGGCGCGAACCTGGCCTCGTGGCTCATCGTGGACGCCGTCATCTACCTGCTGTCACGGCTGACCGACGACCTCAACGTCCTCACCGGTGACGGATCGCTCGCCGAGATCTACCTGACCCTGATCGCCACAACACCACTGACCGGCCGAGCCCTGCTCTGGGTCCTCGCCCCCTCCGCACTCACCGCTCCGCAACGTTCCCGGGGCGGGCCGGTCGCCTGAACCTCAGCCGCCGAAAGTGGGCAACGACAGCAGCCGTGCCACGCACAGGCTTTGAGGTCCGGCCTCATCCTTATCAGGTCGATCATGGGGCGTCGGTGACGGTGGTGCTGGGCGTCAAGGAACTCGGGGCGGCCCTGGTTCGAGGACCCCGACGGCCACGTCTTCGTGACCGGCACCGGCCGGCCGCTCACACCGGATCAGCTCTACCTGGTGCTCCAGCGGATGGTCCGGGTGGAGGGGCTCAGCTGGGAGCATCCCATTCTCATTACGGTGAAGGACACGCAGGTGAGCAGGCTCACCGGCCAGTGACCATAGACGTACCGGGCCGTCACTGCCTGCCCCCGTCCGCCGCCACCCGCGCCGACGGCGCTCGCGGCCGGAAATCCCGGTGCGGTGCGGCACCGTCCGGTGGTGGGATGCGCCGCATGAGCGACCCGCTGCGCGACCGCATCGAGCGGTACTACGCCACCGTGCCCCTCCTCTTCGCCGACGCCGAGGACTTCGGCCCGCTGCGCCTGTTCGTACGGAAGGAACCCGGCGCCCCGTACTACGGCGGCCCCGGACACGCCCGGCCCACCGCGGAGGGCGCAGCCGTCGGCGCCGCCGACATCGCCCGGGTGCGTGCCCGGCAACGTGAGCTCGGTGTACCCCAAGCGTTCGAGTGGCTGGCCGAGTCGGCACCCGCGCTGCGTGCCCGTATCGAGGCCGCAGGTCTCCCGGTACTGCGACGCCCGCTGATGGCGCTGCCTTCCCACCACCCGCTCCCTTCGCAGCCCCTGCCGCACGGCGTGACACTGCGGGCCCTGGACGCTGACGACCCCGCCCTGCCCGCGGCCCTGGCCCTCCCGCACCTGGCCTTCGCGAACGACCACTCGCAGGAACGCTTGGAGGACCCCGCGAAGGCGCCCACGAAGGCGCCCACGAACAACCCGGCCGCCGGGGCATCCGCCCCCGCGGCAGAGCCCTCACGACGTGCGGAGCCGACGAGGCTGGCGAGCCTGGCCGAGGAGCTGACCCAGGACGGCACGGTGGCCGCTGTCCGTGCCACGATCCGCGCAGGACACAAGACCATCGTCGCCGCCCTCGCACCCGACGGCACCCCCCTGGCCACCGGCCACTACCACCCGGCGAACGCGACCACGGAGATCGGCGGCGTCGGCACCCTTCCCTCCGCCCGCCGCCGAGGACTCGCCGCGGCCGTGACGGCCGCCCTGGTCACCCACGCCCGTGCGCACGGCGTCGAGACGGTCTTCCTCGCCTACGCGCAGGAGACCGTCGCCCGCCTCTACGCCCGTCTCGGCTTCCGCGCCGCCGGCACCACCCTCCTGATCGCCGGCCAACCCGCCCGCTCGTAGGTCCGCGCCCGGGTCACGCGGGCGACTGCCGACGGGCGGTCACAGGGGCTCCACTCCCTGGCGCGCCCTGCCGCACAGCCCGGCAAGCGCGTCGGCCGTCACCGGTGACACCACGCCCTCCTCCGTGACGATCGCCGTCACCAGCTCGGGCGGCGTCACGTCGAACGCGGGGTTGTACGCCTGGGTCCCCAGGGGCGCCACCGGAGTCCCCGTCCCCGCTCCGGTCACCGGCGCCTGAGGCGCCATGGCCTCCGTCACCTCGAACCCGGGGCGCTGCTCCACCTCGATGGACGCACCGTCCGGCGTCTCCAGATCGATCGTCGTCACCGGCGCCACCACGATGAACGGCACATGGTGGTACCGCGCCAGCACCGCGAGCGGATAGCTCCCCACCTTGTTCGCCACCGACCCGTCGGCCGCGATGCGATCCGCCCCGATCAGCACCGCGTCCACCTCCCCCGCCGCGAAGAGCGAACCCGCCGCGTTGTCCGTCAGCAAGGTGTACGCCATGCCGTTGCGCGCCGCTTCGTACGTCGTGAGGCGGGCGCCCTGCAACAGCGGTCGCGTCTCGTCCACCCACAGCCGCCGGAGCCGCCCCGCCCGGTGCCCCGCGAGCGCCACCGCGAACGCCGTTCCCTCCCCGCCCGACACCAGCGAACCGGTGTTGCAGTGCGTGAGAACCCGGTGCCCGCCGCCGGGCAGCAGCTCGTCGAGGAGCGCCAGCCCGTGCGCGGCCATCCGGGCGCTGGCCTCGGCGTCCTCCCGGTGGAGCTGCCGCGCCGCCGCCAGCGCGGCCCGCGCGCCCTGCGCCGGGTCGCCGCCCTTGGCGAGCTCGCCCAGGTAGGCGGCCTTAGCCCGGCGCACGCCGACGGACAGGTTCACCGCGGTGGGCCGGGCGCCCGACAGGGAGTTCGCGGCGTCCTCCACGTCGAAGCCCCGCGCGGCGGCGAGCGCGACGCCGTACGCCCCCGCGATCCCGAGCAGGGGTGCCCCGCGCACGGCCAGCGAACTGATCGCCTCCACCAGCACGGACGCGTCCGTACACACCAGTTCGACTTCCTCGGCCGGCAGTCTCGTCTGGTCGAGAAGAACCAGTACCGGACCTTCGGGTAGCTCCTCCCAACGGATAGCAGGTGTCTCGGTCGGCCGCTTGTCCTCGCCGGATTGCGCGTGCTGATCAGCCATACGATCAGTCTGCCCCCGATCCGGCGGACAATTGAAGGTGTGCAGCCCCTACCGCGGCCGGTCACCCGGTGAGCACCCCATGGCACGATGGCCCCCAACCTGCCGCCGCGACCGCGAACGCGCACCGTGAAGGAGCGACGATGAAAGACACTCCGGGCTGGGCCTCGCCCGGATCCGCCCCGTCCGACGGACAGGAGCCCGGCGCGTCCCACCCCGCCGAGCCCGCCGACCGCCCCGTCGGCACCCAGCCCGCGGACCAGCCGGGCGCGGACGCGCAGAGCCCCGGCGCGAAGTGGTCCAAGGAACAACCGCCGGCCGGCCCCGGCCAGTGGTCCGCGCCCGCAGGCTCCCAGAGCCCGGACCGCAACGCGGGCCCGACCCCGCCACCTCCGCGACCCGGCCCCGGCTGGGGCGGCCCCCCGCCCGCCGGACCGGGTCGCGGATACCCCGGCGGTGCCGCGGGCCCCGGGCCCGCGGGGTACGGCGGTTACGGGGCTCAGGGCGGCTGGGGTGCCGGCTGGGGCGGCCCACCGCCCGCGGCGAAGCCCGGCGTGATCCCGCTGCGCCCGCTCGCCGTGGGCGAGATCCTCGACGGCGCCGTCACCACGATGCGCACCTACTGGCGCACGGTCCTGGGTATCTCGCTGACCGTCGCCGTCATCACCCAGATCTTCGTCGTCCTGCTGCAGGGTCTCATCCTGAACGGCACGGACACGACCGCTCTCGGTGACCCGAGCGCCACCCCCGACGAGCAGTTCAACGCCATGGGCGACGCCATGCGCGCCTCCGGCCCCGTCCTCCTCATCACCCTCGTCGGCACCATCACGGCGACGGCCCTGCTCACGACCGTCACCAGCCGGGCGGTCCTCGGCAAACCGGTCACCCTCGGCGAGGCCTGGCGCGACGCCCGCCCCCAGGTGCCCAGGCTGTTCGGCCTGATCTTCCTGCTGATACTGGGCGCCGCCGCGACCGTCCTCGTGTGCCTGCTGCCGGGCATCCTCGTGAGCGCCGCAGGGAGCTCCGACGCGGGGGCCGCACTGATGGCCTTCGGCGTCCTCGGCTCGGTCGTCCTGGTGCTGTGGCTGCTGGTCCGCTTCTCCCTCGCCTCGCCCGCCCTGATGCTGGAGAAGCAGGGCATCAAAAAGGCACTCGGCCGCTCCGCGAAGCTCACCCGCGGCTCCTGGTGGCGCGTCTTCGGCATCCAGTTGCTCGCCATGATCATCGCGAACATCGTCTCGATGATCGCCGTGGTCCCCTTCGCCCTCCTCGGTGCCGCCCTCAGCGACGGGGGTATCGGCGGCATGGTCGACGCGAGCAGCGACCTGGGCTGGACCTACCTGATCGTCAGCGGCATCGGATCGGTCATCGGCTCCATGATCACCTTCCCGATCTCGGCGGGAGTCATCGTGCTCCTCTACGTGGACCAGCGCATCCGCCGCGAGGCCCTCGACCTCGTCCTGGGCCGCGCCGCGGGCCTCCAGGGCTACGGCCCCTCCGCCAACGGCACGACCCCGGGGAGCTGATGCGGTGAACCTGGCGGGGGGAGTTCTCACCGCGGTGCCGTTCCCGGGCGGCCTGCCCGTACGGGCACTGCTGCCCGGCGGCGCCGAAGCGGCCCCGGCCATCCTGCCCCGCCTCGCCGGCAGCGCCGCGGCAGCCCTGCTCCGGGCGGGCGACCTGGCCGTGCCGGCCCTGACCCGATCGGGCGACGAACCCCCGGTCACCGTCCCGCGCGACCCCGCGCGGGAAGCGGCCCACCGCGAGCTGTCCAAGGGCCTGTACCACCAGAACGACCCCAGCCTGTTGCAGCGCGCCCTCGACACCCTCTGGGACTGGATCGGCGACCCGCTCGACACCGCTTCGACCGCCACCCCCGGCGGCACGCTCGGCCTGCTGGTAGTGATGCTGGCCGTGGCTGCCGTCGTGGCAGCCCTGTGGTGGCGCCTGGGCTCCCCGCGCCGCACACCCACGTCCACCGCCGCCCTCTTCGACGACCGCCCCCGCAGCGCCGCAGAACACCGCGCGGCCGCCGAGGCACACGCCGCCGAGGGCCACTGGAACCAGGCCGTCCAGGAACGCACCCGCGCCATCGTCCGCTCCCTGGAGGAACGCGCCCTTCTCGACGTCCGTCCCGGCCGCACGGCCGACGAGGCCGCCGCCGACGCCGGCCGCACGCTGCCCGCCCACACCGACCGGCTCCGCGCCGCCGCCCGCGACTTCGACGACGTGACATACGGCGGCCGCCGGGCCACCCAGCAGTCGTACAGCCGCATGGCCGACCTGGACCTCGACCTGGAACGCACCCGGCCCCGACTGACAGCGAGCAGCAGCCCCACCGCGGCCCACCACACCCGCCAGGGAGCCGCTGAATGACGACCGAGGCCACCCTCCCGTCCACCTCGGCCTCGCCCACCGCACTGGGATTGTGGACCCGCGCGCGAGGCGTCACTCTCGCCCTCGTGCTGCTCCTCGCGGGCGCCGTCACGCTCGCCGCGCTCCAGTCCGACGCCCGCCACGGCGCCCTCGACCCGCGTTCCGCCGCCCCCTACGGCAGCCGCGCTCTCGCCGAACTCCTCGCCGACCACGGTGTGTCCACCCGTGTGGTCACCACCGTGGACGGAGCCCGCACCGCGGCGGCCCCCGACACCACTCTCGTGGTCGCCGCCCCCGACCTCCTGACCGAGCGTCAACAACGGGACCTGCACGGGGCGATCGCCGGCTCCGGCAGCCGCACCGTCCTCGTCGCCCCCACCGGCTGGTCCGTGGAAACCCTCGCACCGGGCGTGACCGCGGACCCGGCCAACAGCCGCAGCTCGGCGCTCTCCCCCGGCTGCGCACTGCCCGCCGCCCGCCGCGCCGGCACCGCGGAAACCGGCGGAATCCGCTACACCACCCGCCACCTCGGCGCCGACAAGTGCTACCCCAGCGCCCGCCTGGCCACCCTGCTGCGCGTCCCGGACACCACCGGCGACGGCGATACCGTGGTCCTCGGCGCGCCCGACATCCTCTACAACAAACGCCTCGACGAACAGGGCAACGCCTCGCTCGCCCTCCAACTCCTCGGCTCCCGCGGCCATCTGGTCTGGTACCTCCCCTCGCTCTCCGACACCGCCGCCACCGACCCGGACGACGAAAAGGGCTTCCTCGACCTGCTCCCCTCCGGCTGGCTCTGGGGCACCCTTCAGCTCTTCGTCGCGGCAGCCCTCGCCGCCCTCTGGCGGGCGCGCCGACTCGGCCCCCTCGTGCCCGAAAAACTCCCCGTGGCGATCCGAGCCTCCGAAACAGTCGAAGGCCTCGCCCGGCTCTACCGCAAAGCCGACGCCCGCGACCGCGCGGCCGCCGCTCTTCGCTCCACCACCCGCACCCGCCTCGCTCCTCTCCTGGGCGTCCCCGTCACCCGGGCACACACACCCGAGGCACTCGTCCCCGCCCTGTCCGCCCACCTCCACGGCGACGGACAATCCCTTCACTCCCTCCTCTTCGGCCCACCACCCGGCGACGACACGGCCCTGATCGCGCTCGCCGACCAACTAGACGCCCTCGAAAGAGAGGTACGCCGTCCATGATGGACCCGACCACTGACAATGCCGGGTACACCGGGGATCCGGGCCGCGCCCGCGCCTCCCTGGAGGCCCTGCGCGCCGAGATCTCCAAGGCCGTGGTCGGCCAGGACCCCGCCGTGACCGGCCTCGTCGTAGCCCTCCTCTGCCGCGGACACGTGCTCCTGGAAGGAGTCCCCGGAGTGGCCAAGACGTTGCTCGTCCGCGCCCTCGCCTCCGCACTCGAACTCGACACCAAGCGCGTCCAGTTCACCCCCGACCTCATGCCCAGCGACATCACCGGTTCCCTCGTCTACGACGCCCGCACCGCCGAGTTCTCCTTCCAGCCCGGCCCGGTCTTCACCAATCTCCTCCTCGCCGACGAGATCAACCGCACCCCGCCGAAAACCCAGTCGGCCCTACTCGAAGCCATGGAGGAGCGCCAGGTCACCGTCGACGGCACCCCGCGCCCGCTCCCCGACCCGTTCCTGGTCGCGGCCACCCAGAACCCCGTCGAGTACGAGGGCACCTACCCCCTCCCCGAAGCCCAGCTGGACCGCTTCCTCCTCAAACTGACGATCCCGCTCCCCTCCCGCCAGGAGGAGATCGACGTCCTCACCCGCCACGCCGAGGGCTTCAACCCACGCGACCTGCACGCCGCCGGCATACGCCCCGTCGCGGGACCGGCCGACCTCGAAGCGGCCCGTGCAGCAGTCGCCAAAACAACGATCTCCCCCGAGATCACGGCCTACGTCGTCGACATCTGCCGCGCCACCCGCGAATCCCCGTCCCTCACCCTGGGCGTCTCCCCCCGCGGCGCGACCGCCCTCCTGGCCACCGCCCGCGCCTGGGCATGGCTCACCGGCCGCGACTACGTCATCCCCGACGACGTCAAAGCCCTCGCGCTCCCCACCCTCCGCCACCGCGTGCAGCTCCGCCCGGAAGCCGAGATGGAAGGCGTGACGGCCGACTCCGTCATCAACGCGCTCCTCACCCACGTCCCCGTACCCCGCTGATGGCACTCACCGGACGCACGGCACTCCTCGCGGCCCTCGGCTCCCTCCCCATCGGCATCTGGGACCCCAGCTGGACGGGCATCCTCGCAGTCAACGCCCCCCTGGCCGTCGCCTGCGCCTGCGACTTCGCCCTGGCCGCCCCGGTACGCCGGCTGAACCTGACCCGCTCCGGCGACACCTCCGCCCGCCTCGGCGACCCGGCGGACATCACCCTCACCCTCACCAACCCCTCCCGCCGCCCCCTGCGCGCACACCTCCGGGACGCCTGGCCCCCCAGCAGCTGGCAATCAGGAACGGAGGCGGAAGCCTCCCGCCACCGCCTGACGGTCCCGCCCGGCGAACGCCGCCGTATCACCACCCGGCTACGCCCCACCCGCCGCGGCGACCACCAGAGCGACCGCGTCACGATCCGCTCCTACGGCCCCCTCGGTCTCTTCTCCCGACAGGGCACCCACAAGGTCCCCTGGACCGTACGCGTCCTCCCCCCGTTCACCAGCCGCAAGCACCTCCCGTCGAAACTGGCCCGCCTACGCGAACTGGACGGCCGCACCAGCGTCCTCACCCGCGGCCAGGGCACAGAGTTCGACAGCTTGCGCGAGTACGTTCCCGGCGACGACACCCGCTCCATCGACTGGCGCGCCACGGCCCGCCACTCAACGGTCGCGGTACGCACCTGGCGCCCCGAACGCGACCGCCACATCCTCCTGGTACTCGACACCGGCCGCACCTCCGCAGGACGGGTGGACGACGCCCCCCGCCTCGACGCCTCCCTGGACGCGGCACTCCTCCTCGCCGCACTGGCATCCCGCGCCGGCGACCGAATCGACCTCCTCGCCTACGACCGTCGCGTACGCGCCCTCGTCCAGGGCCGAACAGCGCGCGACGTTCTCCCGTCGCTGGTCAACGCCATGGCCACCCTCGAACCCGAACTGGTCGAAACGGACGCCCGTGGCCTGACCGCCGCAGCCCTCCGCACTGCGCCCCGCCGTTCCCTCCTCGTCCTCATGACCACGCTGGACGCCGCCCCGGTCGAGGAAGGCCTCCTCCCCGTCCTCCCCCAGCTCACCCAACGCCATACGGTCCTGGTGGCATCCGTCGCCGACCCACACATCGCCCGTATGGCCACTTCCCGCGGCAATGCAGAGGCGGTGTACGAGGCCGCAGCCGCCGCCCAGGCCCAGACCGAACGTCATCGCACAGCCGACCAACTCCGCCGACACGGCGTCACCGTCGTCGACGCGACACCGGACCAGCTGGCCCCGGCCCTGGCGGACGCCTATCTGGCACTAAAGGCAGCGGGACGCCTGTAAAGCAACCGGGCCCTCTTCCTGGATGAGGGCCCAACATTCAAGATAAACGTCGCCCCTGAACGCAGAAAACCCCCGCACCATAAGGTGCGGGGGTCTCCCGTAATATTTGTTCGGCGGTGTCCTACTCTCCCACAGGGTCCCCCCTGCAGTACCATCGGCGCTGTAAGGCTTAGCTTCCGGGTTCGGAATGTAACCGGGCGT
>NZ_JBHWUU010000110.1:0-26159 GCF_042737375.1 Streptomyces sp. NPDC060000 | reverse complement strand
AAGCCCCAGAACGGCGGCAGGCTTCCACCTCGCATCGGGGCCCTTGCACTGCCGTGCTCGAGCTCACCGATGAGCTATTAGAACTACCGGTACTCGGCCAACCACCAGGTCGTCATCGACACCTCGCCCCCAGGGGAGACCTCTGGCCGCATGCAGGACCACCTTGAAGAGAGACCCAAGGGAGACGGCTCTTACCTTGCTGTCTCGGAGGATGCTCAGTCGAGGCAGAACTCGTTGCCCTCGACGTCCTGCATCACGATGCACGACTCATTGTGGTCATCGGCAAGCAGCAGTCGCTCGCGTATCGCCCCGAGCGCGACCAGTCGTGCGCACTCGGCTTCGAGCGTGGCGAGGCGCTCTTCACCCACGAGCCCGGTGCCGACTCGCACGTCGAGATGCAGCCGATTCTTGACGACCTTGCCTTCGGGGACGCGCTGGAAGTACAGCCGCGGGCCCACGCCTGATGGATCACTGCAGGCGAACGCTGCCCCCTGCCGCTCAGGCGGCAGCGAGCGATCGAAATCGTCCCACGTAGCAAACCCCGCCGGCGGTGGCGGTACGACGTACCCCAACACCTCGCACCAAAAGCGAGCGACGCGCTCAGGTTCTGCGCAGTCGAAGGTGACCTGGAACTGCTTGATCGATGACATCGGCGCACCATAGCAGGGGGACGCTGTTGCTCATTTCCCAACTACCGCTGCGGATATGCGTGTTGTCGCTAGGAGGCAATCGGTTACGGGACAGCCTCTGCTTCGGAACCTGGAAGCCGCCGCTCGTCTTCTCGAGCAGTTCAGGTCAGGGTCGGTCGGCAGTGCCGGCGCGGTCGGCGGGACCGTTCGGCTCCGGCGGGCGACGCAGAAGATCCGCCGCCTGGAGCCGGGGTACGAGTACGCAGTGGCCCGGTTCCTGGCGCTCGGCGCGCTCTGGGGGGTTCTGCGTCCGCAGGGTCGGTGATGTCGAGCCGGCATCGGTGCAAGCATGTGAGTGGGGCCGCAGTCGTCAATCCGTCCGGCCGTGTCCGAGCGCGCCGTGTCCCGGCGCGTCGTGTCCTGAGCCTCACTGGCGACTTCGCACACGCAGGACGTGACAGGGCGTCACAGACGCCCCATCGCATCCGGGCTTACGGCTCTTCGGTAATGCTCGTGGCGATACCGTCGGTGACCTTCACCGTGGCGGACAGGGTGCCCGCCTTCGCGGCCTTCTCCAGTTCGGCCTCGGTGCACTGCTCGGCGGCCTGCCCGTCGGCATCGCCGCACATCCCGCCCACACCCCAGATCTGGGTGTCCTCAGCCAGCCAGAACTGCTGCTGGGTGTCCTTCGTGTCCGACACCGTGTACTTGCCAGGCGCCAGGTAGGACACCGTTCCCAGCCAGGTCCCGCTCACGCCGCTGGACGAGCCGCTCCCACCGGTGCCCGAACCACCGCTCGCGGACGACTTCGAACCGCCCGAAGCGGAGGACGAGCCGCCGGTGGACGAGGAACCAGTGGACGAGGAACCGGTGGACGAGGAACCGGTGGACGAGGAACCGGTGGTGGAGGAACCGGTGGTGGAGGAGGCGCCCGTGCCGGAATCGTCGGCGGGCCGTTCGGTGACGGTCACGGCTATGCCGCTCTTCAGCACCACGTCCGCCGCCACCGCACCGCTTTTCGTGGCCTTCTCCAGCTCGGCCTCGGTGCACTGCTCGGCGGCCTGCCCCTTGGCATCGCCGCAGATCACGCCGGCGCCCCAGATCTTCGTGTCCTCCGCCAGGAAGAACTGCTGTGCCTTGCCGCCGGTGGTGACCGTGTACTTGCCCGGCGCCAGGTAGGTGACCGTGCCCTCTGTGAACGTGCCGCTCACCCCGCTCTTGCCCGCAGCGGCCTGCGCCGTCGCCGTACTGTCCGCGTCAGTGCCCTGGGCAGTGTCGTCGCTCTGGCAGGCGGTCATCAACAGCGTCCCCGCCACAGCGGCAGCAGCGATCAGGACGGAACGGGCGCGCAGCGAAGTCATGACGAAATAGCCCCTTCGGGAGCAGTGGAGTGGGAGATGGTCAGCAGCCTCTGAGCCGCTGGGCATCAACTATGCCCCACTCAGACCCCCTAGAGATCAATGTCCATGGCCCTCCACGCTGCCGTGACGGAACGCGGCCACACCAACGTCGTTGAGTCGCAGACCAGTTGTTTCCGCGGCGCGCACCGCCAACGCCTGGCCCGGGCCCCCGCTGCTGCGGCGCCCGGCACAACGGCCGAAAGCACGTGGGCGCCGCGGCACGACCGGCACCAGTGCCCATATGAACTGCCAACTCTGCCCTCCGACGTCCACGCAGGTGCCCTCCCGGCTCAGGAACAACTCCCACCTCGGCTGTGTCGGGGATCTTGAATCTGTCTATGTCAGTGGCTCCGTGGACTGTCAGAGGGCAGCACGTCGAGGCCGAGATCAGGTCCCCGAATGCGGCGTCCGTCCGCGTCCCGCCCGTCCACCAGAACTCATTGGCTCGGCCGGTTTGGGTACGGGTACCGGGCTTCCCGCCTCAGACCGCGGTTCACACGCTGCGGCTTGGCGGCCGGTCGGGCGGCCTGCTGGTTACGTCACCGGGCCCACGGCCCGGGCCCGGCCGAGGTCTCCAGCCAAGCGGATCCGGAGCAGATCAGCGCGGTCCGTTCCGCACGGGCGGCACGCGACCGGCGCCTGCGCAAGGACCTGGCCGCCGTCCAGAGCGAGCGCTACGGTGCCCGGACCCGGCCGGGCAGGCCCGAGCAGTTGCGGACGCTCACCTTGCAGGAGCCGGCCGGGAGTTCGCCGAGGAGAAGACCGCGGTCCTGTCGCGGCCGGCGTTGCCGGACCTGATCCCGCCGTCCGTTCCACCATCCCAGTGGCGCACGCCGCCGCCCCTTGCCGCCCGCACCCGCAGCGCCCCCGTGGACGCGCCCGGGACTGACGAGTGGCCCCGCTCAGGCTCTGCCGATCCAGGCACTGCCGCCGATTCTGATACCACCCGGCCCCGCCGACGCGGCCTCGGCCCGGCCCCGGCTTGCAGGGTGTACGGATTCCCCAGGACAACACGACAGCCAGCAACGATGGATGGAAGCCGGACGAGCTCCAGCAGAAGGACGGACCTCAGCCCACCGACGCCCAGTTCGGCACCGCCCCGCAGCTGTAGACCCGCTCGCCGAGGCCCGTACCGCCGCCGTGAGTTACGGACCTCACCCCAGCTGAGGTCGCCGAGCCCATGGAGTGGTCGCCATCGTCATCGGCTGCGTCCCCCGGTGACCCCGTCCAGGTCCAGAACTTCGTCCAGCGTGCGACCGATGCTCTCTACGAGACCGTCGTCCCTGTCGCTGGCGCGGCCCCTCCCGTGGCCACGATGGCTGTCGTCGTCGCCGTTCAGGTCCAGGAGGCCGTCCAGGCCCAGGTCAGTCGGGGCCTTTGCTGAGGGCTGCTGTACTGCGGCGGCCGGGGCGGGTGCGGGTGCAGCGGACGCGGCGTCCGTGGCCAGAGCGAGGGATACGACGGCCAGTCCCGCCGCGGTGAGTGCGTGTCTGATCATGATGTGCATGATGGGCGACAGCGCCCGGCGGCGCCGTCCACTGAACGGGTGGTGTCCGGCCTGGCGCAGCCCCGGCCGGCCCCCGGAGTGCGACGGCCCCACCGGCGTTGACGCCGCGGTGCTCTGCAGACGACACCGAGGTGAGCTCCTGTCCGGAGGAGCGGAAGATCACCGAGTTGATCACCACCCGCAGGGCTTTCTCCGCTCGCTCGGTGGTGGCGCGTTGCACGCCGGACTCCCGGCCGGACAGCTTGACCTCCGGGAGCAGGTCAGCCACTGGGTCAGCCCCTCCAGTCCGGCGGAGAAGGGGGTCCGGGCGGGCGGCAACCGCCACCGGATACTCGAAGACCGCGACTCTCAACTCCAAGTCGGCGTAGCGCAGATGCAGGGTGGCGGTCGATGCCAGCTGCGACATGCCCGAAGGACGATCGCGCACGGCCGGATGGTTGCCGACCTCACCTCCCGAGGCCACAGCGCTGATGAGGTCAGGCGCTCCGGCGCTTCCGCGCGGCCGTCTTCTTCGCCGCGGTCTTCTTGGCCGGCGCCTTCTTCGCCGTGGTCTTCTTCGCGGCCGTCTTCTTCGGCTTCGGCAGCTCGTGCACGTCGGCGTCCTCGCCGCGGGACGCCTTGGCCTTCTGCACGGACTCGGTCAGGGCCGCCATCAGGTCGAGGACCTTCCCCGGCTTCTCAGGCTCCGGCGCCTCCGGAAGCGGCTTGTCCTCCCTCTTCGACTCAATGATCTTCGCCACGGCCTCGGTGTACGTGTCCTTGAAGTCGTCGCCTTCGAGGTCGTCGCGGGACATCGACTCCATCAACGCGAGCGCGCCCTTGATCTCCTCCTCGGAGACGTCCACCGGCGGCGGCAGCACTTCAGCAGGGTCGCGGATCTCGTCGGGCCAGTGCATCGCGTGCAGGACGATGGCGTCGCCGCGGACCCGCAGCATGCCGAGCCGCTCACGTCCGGACCATGCGTACTTGGCGATGGCCACCTTCGATGAGCGCGCCAGGGCCTGGCGCAGCAGCTTGTAGGGCTTCGCCGCGACTTGCCCGTCCGGGGCGAGATAGTAGCCCTCGCCGATCCGGATCGGGTCGATGTCGTCCGCCGCTACGAAGGCGTCGATCTCGATCGCTTTCGCTGTCGGCAGCGGCAGGTCGCGCAGCTCCTCGTCGCTGATGGCGACGACCTGGTCCTTGGCGTACTCGTAGCCCTTGCCGATCTCCGCGCTCGACACCTCGCGGTCCTCGATCTCGCAGATCTTGCGGGTGCGGATCCGCCCCATGTCCTCCAGGTGGTACTGGTGGAACTGGATGCTGTGATTCTCGGTGGCGGACTGCACGCGACAAGGCACTGTGACCAGGCCGAACGAGATGGCGCCGGACCAGATGGTTCGGGGCATGGCACACCTCCGCAGCAGGCCCCGAGCAGGATCAGCCTACGAAGGGTGCGCGCATCCCGCACCAGCTGCACCCTCGGGCAGCCGTATGCCTCCCGTGGGGAGCCGGGAGGCGCGGCGGGCCCCGCCGTCGGCAGCGGGACAGCAGGGACCAGCAGAGGGATCCACCCGGGGGTGAAGCGGAATCCCACCGGCACACCATGCACCACAATCCGGCCAGCGGACCAGATCACGGCCGGAAGTAGGTGATGTCAGTGTCACCGGCGAAGGTGCACCCATGGCGATCACCGTGCGGACCTTCGGACTCACTCACCTGGACCGACACCGTCGGCACGCCCCACGCCCATACGGCACCGTCCTCGCGCAGCGCCAGGCTGTGGTTCAGGCCGTCGGCGATCGCGATCACCTTGGTCAGCCCCTCGACCCGGACCGGGGCAGTGCTGTCGGCGTGAGCGCCGCCGGCGCCGTCGCCGAGTGACCGTGGTTGTTGCGTCCCCGGGCCACCACGGTCTGGTCGGCGAGCAGGGCCAGGCTGTGGCTGCCGCCCGCGGCGATGTCTCTGGCGTTGGACAGTTGCCGACCTGGCCCGGTGCGTTGTGGCTGAACACGCTGCCGTCGCCGAGCTGCCCCGATCCGTCGGCGCCCCAGGACTGCACGGTGCTGTCGGTCATCAGGGCCAGGCCGCGCCCGTTGGCCACGCCCGTCCCGCCTGCGACGATCTTCACCACCTCGGCGCTCGTAAGCCCGAGCACGGTCGTAACCGTGGTGCGGAAGTCGGCATGGGTACCGTCACCAGCCTCTGGCTTCCGGGCCTGCTGTGTTGTCAGTGGCTCGGGATACGGTGCGGTGTCAGAGGCCGGACGGAGATCGTGAGGGACTCGCGGCTATGGGGGGTGGGTCGTACAGGCCCCGGCATCCAGCTCGGGACTGGAGTCAGTTTGCCGTGTCCCACCCCCCACCTCCGCCGCGCTGGTCAGCTGCCTGCAGACTCTCTTGGACGATGCCGTCGCCGCCCCGGTCGGCTTGGGCTCGCAGGCGTTCGGCGGCCTGCGGTCTCCTGTCGGCGATGTGCCGCAGGCTCTCCCGCAGGCCGGCGACCTCACCGAGCCACTGCATCCCCTGGGCCTCTCCGGGGTGCTTGCGGGTGTTGACCTCGATCTCCCGAACAGTTCGCCGAAGGACTGCGCACGCATCGCGGCCGAGTCCGGGGCCACGTCGGCCGGAACGGGTGCAGAGGCAGCCCGGCCGCCCTCGCGGACCAGGTTCCTGGAACGTTGAGGTGGAGGATTCAGGGCAGTGCGCCGCAGACGACGTGCTTGGGCGTCCTGTACAGGGCGAGTAGTCGGTTGGCCGATCGGACCGGCAGTGTGGCCGGTCGGCCGACGCGGTGTCGTGGGGCGTGCGCCTAGCGTCGTTCCGACCGAGCCACCGCGCTTCGAGGGGAATGTTCGATGGACCAGCCAGGGACGACCGCGGCACACGCCGACACCACGGCCGTGGTCGGAGCGACCACGGAGTTCGAGCCGGACGTCATGGACCTGTTCGTGGAGACACTGCGCCGTGCGGTCAGGGGCGAGTTGCCGGTCGTGGGGACGGACACCCTGTTGGGCGCGCTCGTGATGGGGGACACGGACGCCGGTACGGCGATCGCCCCGGGGATGCGGAAGGCCGGTTCGCTCAGCGGCGTGATCTCCGGCCGGGCGGGCGCTGGTTGGGTGAGCGACGACGAGGCGCTCGGTGCGCCGGTCGCGGACCGCGCGGAAGCCGATGGGGCGGAGGTCGACGCCGCGTGGCGTGAGGCACGGTGGCGCTTCGGCCTCGGTTCGCGCGGATCGGCTTCGGACAGCGGCCGAGTGCTGCCCGGGATGACGGGGGCGATGCGCGCGTGCCTGCTGCTCGCGCTCAGGTCGGCCCGCGCCGAGGGGACGATCTCGGTGCGCTGCCGGCATGTGGCCCGTGCCCTGCTGGCCCTGCCGGAGAGCAGGGCCAGGGAAGCCCTGCTGCTGCGAGGACTGGATCCGGACGCCGCGGCAACCGCGCTCGACGGACTGGACGCGAGCGCCCCGAGGGAGACCGAGGGAAAGGATTCCCACGGCGTCACCCTTCTTCGACGGGCCGGAACACTGGGCAAGCACGGTAACCGCCTGACCCGCGCGCTCACTTCATGGACCTCCGGGGCCTCCGTGAACGGCCCACCGGTGCTGTTCGCGGTGTCCGTCGAGGCCGTGCGGCAAGCGGTACGGTGCGGGCGCGCGGCGGCGGAGCCGGTGGATCTACTGCTGGGAATACTGGCCCTGGACCGGGCGCTGTCCGTCGCCGGGAGCTCGCTTCCGGGGAGCCTGACGGCCGCCAACGCGGCTGCAACCCTGTTGCGCCGGCACGGCGTACGGCAAGCCTCCCTGGTCGCCTCGGCTTCGGCGATGCCGTCCGACGCTGTTCCCGACGGCGACGGCGACGGCGACGGCGACGGCGACGGCGACCGCGTGCGGCTGTCCGTCGCCGCCGACCGGATCATGGCGGTCGCGCGGCTGTCCGCCGCCGAGCACGGTTCGCCCACGGCCGGTACGGTCCACCTCTTGTCCGCGCTGCTCGACGAGTCGGTCACGTATGCGGACGCCGGGGCTGGTGGAGTGGTCGTACCGGCTGCCGACCAGGTGGACGTAGCCGCGTTGCGCGCAGAGCTGAGCCTCCGGCTGGGCGCATGACAGCCGGGGCCCGCAGTGCGGCGGCCACCACCACCACGGCTACCGTTCCTCCCGGGAGATCCACGGTGGCGGGATCCACGGTGGCGGGGCGAGGGTGATCATGAGTCAGGTGGCCGAAGAGGCAGAGCAGCCGCGCCGACCCGTATGGCTCGCGCGCACGCTGACCGGTGGCCCTCGGTGGGTGCGCCGGGAGACGGCCGAGAGCTGGGCCATGGTGCGTGCCGCCGAGCGCCGTACGGTCGTCCGCGAGGCGCTGGTCTGTGCCCTGGTCGCAGCCATCTGCCTGCTGCCACTGCTGTCGGCGCCCCCGGAACGGCCGGCGTCGGCGGTGCTGGAGGGGGTGTGGGCGGCGCTGATCGTCCCCGCTCGGCGCGGTCGGCCGGTCGCCGCCGTCGTATGCGCTTCTCTGCTGCTCGTGGGCTCCAACGTATGGACGCTGGCGGTGGTGCCGCTGATCGTGCTGTCCACCACCCGTCGTATCGCACCGCCACAGCGTGTGTGGCAGGTCGCCGGGGTGGCGTGCGTCGCCGTCGGTGTCCTGACCGTCGCTTCCGCCCTGGTCCACTCCGATGCCCTGTCGGCGGAACTGGCCAGCAACGCGGTCTCAGCGGTACTGCTCCTGCTGTTCCCCGCTCTGGCCGGGACCCTCCTGGGGCGGCGGCGACCCCTGGTCAGCCTGCTGCGGGAACGCAACGCCTATCTGGAACAGACCCGCGCGCTGACCGCCGCGGCCGCCCGCATGGAGGAACGGACCCGGATCGCGGGCGAGATGCACGATCTCCTGGGCCACCGGCTGAGCCTGATCTCCGTGCACGCCGGGGCGCTTGAACTCGCCGCCGCGCGACAGGCGCCCGCTCTCGTGGGACAGGCCGAACTGCTGCGCACGACCGCCGGTACGGCGATGGGGGAGCTGCGTGAAATCCTCGGTGTTCTGCGGCACACGGACATCACGGACCTGATGGACGGGACCGTGGACGAGAGGGGAACGCGGGAGGACATCACCGCTCTGGTGACGGAGTCCCGGCAGACAGGCAGCACCGTCGAGCTGGACTGGTCCGTTCCCGACACGGCCGAGGCCGCAGGCCTGCGTACACGTCAGGCGATCCACCGGGTGGTCCGCGAAGGGCTGACGAACGTGCTGAAGCACGCGTCCGGCGCGCCCACCAAGGTCGCGGTCAAAGGCACGGCCAGGGGGATCGAGGTGTCCGTCACCAACGAGGCGCCGCGCGCGGCGGGCCACTCCCAGCGGGGAAGCCACAGCGGGCTGGCCGGCTGCCAGGAACGGATCTCGTTGCTCGGCGGCTCGTTCGCAGCGGGCGCCTTGACGAACGGCGGTTTCCGCATGGCGGCTTGGCTGCCCGTGCACGGGAACGGGCCGCTCGAATTCGCCGCGATCGAGGGACCCTTGACCGAAACACCGCCGGACACGGCCCGTCTTCCCGCCGGTGGCACCGGGCCGGAAGGGGCCCGTGCCCCGGTGCCGGACGAGATCCTGACCTGGCCGCGGGTCCTGGGATCGGGCTGCGTGGCGTTGCTCGTGGTCCTGCCGACGATCGGCTTCCTCGTCGTACTGCTGACGACGGCAGTCATAAGATGAGCTGATGATCCGAGTCCTGATCGCCGACGACGAGGCGTTGATGCGTGCGGGAATCCGGCTGATCCTGGAGAACGCCGAGGACATCGAGGTGGTCGCCGAGGCGGGCAACGGTCGCGAGGCCGCCGCGGCATGCCGCGCCCAGGACATCGACGTCGCCCTCCTCGACATCCAGATGCCTGTCCGGGACGGAATCGCGGCCGCCGAGGACATCGCCCGACTCTCGCCGCGCACCTGTGTCGTGATGCTGACGGCATTCGGCGAGGAAGCGAGCGTGACGCGCGCCCTGCGGGCCGGGGCGAGCGGATTCCTCCTCAAGGACACCGGTCCCGTCGAGCTGATCCGCGCCGTGCAACTCGCCGCGAAAGGTGAACCGGTCCTGGCACCCAGGATCACCCGGCAGCTGCTGGAACGGCAGGTACGGTCCGGCCTGGACACCGAGGCCGCTCTGCGCAGGACCGAAGAGCTGACCCCGGCCGAACGCGATGTCCTACGGCTGCTCGGCACGGGGTTGTCCAACGCGGAGATCGCCGATCAGCTGTATCTGAGCGCCGGCACGGTCAAGGCGCACATCAGCCGGATCCTCACCCGCACCGGTTGCGCCAACCGCGTACAGGCCGCCGTCCTCGCACATGACGCCGGGCTGCTCACCGATCGTTGAGCCGGCCCTCCGCAGCCCCGCGCAAGCGGGCGGCGCCGGACGGACGCACGGTCCGACCGCGACGGAATCCATGGCGTTGCCGGGCGGCAAGCGGTGATGGGCCCGACGTCGGCGGGCGCCGGGTCTTCACCGGACGGGCCGACAGCCGGGAAACCCGTCGCCTCCAGCAGGCGTCGCAACGCCGTGTTCAGGCTCTGGGCCACACGGTGGGTCGACGGGTGTGCGCACCACGAGTTGCCCGACCCGCCACCGAAGCGGAGTCTCACAGTCCGTCGGACACCGCGATCACGTGCTTGCCCGCGCCGCCGCCGCGCTCGAATGCCTGGTGCGCGGCGGTGATGTCTGCGAGCGGGTGGATTTTGTCGACCACCGCGCGCAGCGCACCCGAAGTGACGTGGTCGGCCAGATCGCGCAGCATGGCGGTGTCGGGATTGGCGCTGAAGGTACGGATGCGGCGGGCGCCGTAGACGCTGGATGCCGCGATCGCGGCCAGGGCGGGAGCCGACAGACCGACGGTGACCATCCGGCCTCCCTTCGCCAGCCGCCCTCGGTAGCAATGCAGTTCCGAGCCCACGGTGTCGACGATGACGTCGAACGGTCCGATCCGGTCCGAGGTGGTGGAGCCGTAGTCGAAGACCTCGTCAGCGCCAAGACCGGTGAGGGACTGGGCGTGGCGGTCGCGGGCCAGCGCGGTGACATGGCAGCCCAGCGCATGAGCGAGTTGCACGGCCGCCGTGCCGACTCCGCCCGCCGCGCCCCGTATCAGGACCCGTTCGCCGCTCACCAGGCGCACGCTGTCGCGCAGCGCTGTCAGCGCGGTCGTGCCGGCGACCACGAGTGAGGCCGCGTCGACCGATGGCAGGCCGGCCGGAACGGGCGCGATGCGGTCCGCGGGGACCACGACGTACTCGGCCGCCCCACCGACGGTGTGCCGCTGCCGCGGATGCACCGTGCCCCACACGCGTTCGCCGGCCCGGAGTCCCTCCACCCCGACGCCGGTCGCGGCGACGGTGCCCGCGAAGTCCAGTCCCACTCCGATCGGGAAGCGGCGTCCCGACACGAACTTCAACTCCCCGGCGCGGACGATCACATCGTGCCCGTTCACACTGGACGCCTCGACCGCCACCAGGACCTCACCCGCACCAGGAGCCGGGCGGTCCACGTCGTTGACCCGCAGGACGTCCGGGGCACCGTAGTGCGTGATCTGAGCGGCCTTCATGTCGCTGTTCCTTCCGTGGACGGCTGTCGTTGACCCGATCCTGGACCCCGCCGGCGGTATCACGGTCGTTCGCGTTTTCCTGGGACTGCCGGACCCACCCTCGCAAGCCGCGCTCCGGGCATACTGCTGCCGTGACCGACGACCTTCTCGCCCTGACCGACGACCCCCGACGTGAACTCGCGGAGTTCCTACGGACCCGCCGTACCCGGCTGCGGCCGCAGGACGTCGGACTGGAACCCGGCCCTAGGCGGCGCGTCGCCGGGCTGCGGCGTGAGGAGCTGGCCCTGTTGGCCGGGGTGAGCGCGGACTACTACCAGCGCATGGAACAGGGCCGCGACGTACGGCCTTCCGACCAGGTCCTGGACGCCCTCGCGCGCGCCCTCAACTTCTCCGCGGAGGAGTCCCGGCACCTGCACAGCCTCGCCGCCGCCGCCCGCACCCCCGCCCGTCGCCCGCGCCGGTACGTGCCGGAGGAGATACCGCCCACCACGCTGCGGCTGTTGCGCACCCTGACCTCGCCCGCCGTGGTCATCGGCCGCTTCCTGGACGTACTGGCCTGGAACCCGCTGGCCGGTGCCCTGCTGGGCGAGTTCACCCAGCGGCCGCTGGCCGAGCGGAACCTGCTGTCGCTGCTGCTGCACCCGGAGGCCGACCAGGCATGTCCGGAACGGGCAGCCACCGTCAGTGAGTTGACCGCGATGCTGCGCGCACAGGTCGCCGCCGATCCGGGACACCCGCGTGCCGTGGAGCTGGTCGGTGAACTCGCGGTCCGCAGCGTCGAGTTCGCCACGATATGGGCTCGTCACGACGTGTTGGAAACCACGCGCGGCCGGATGCGCGTCAACCACCCGCTGGTCGGGGAGCTGAACCTGGACTGGGACGCCTACCCGATGCCCGGCGCTCCTGGCCCCGTGGTGATCGTCTATACCGCCGAGGAGGGCGGACCCGACGACGAACGACTCCAACTGCTCGCCGGCCTGCTCGACACCCCCGGCCCGTCCTCGGCCTCCGTCTCGCGGCGCACGGGACCTGGACCGATGTGATCAGCGCGGCAGCCCGATTCCCTGGTGCAGGCTTCCTACCGAGCAGCACCGAGGGCCTGCACGCAACGACAGACTGCGGCTCGTACGCCCCGCACGGCACCTGGCCCGCCCTGCGCGGCCTGATGACGTGGTCGATCAACTGGGACCGCTTCGCGGGCGGGGAGTTCCAGCGGACGTTCGACAGTTACTTCGGGGGATGGGGATGCCCGTCTGTGGCCGGAAGGGGAGAGGGCCGGCCACAGACAGGCACATGACGGTCACCACTCCGACTCCACTCCACCTCCGCTCCGACTCCGCCCGCTGGTCCGGCGGGGCCCGGGCGACCGGGCGTTTATACGGCCATGGCCTCCTGGAGCCAGCGGGCGACCCGGTAGGGCAGCCACCACGCCAGTTCACCGACGCGCAGGACCAGGTGTTCGGCCGTGAACTCCTTCAGTACGTCGGCGGGTACGCCGGCGTGATGCGCACCCTGGTCGAGCCGGGCGATGGCCTCCCGGTATCCGGGTTCGTCGGCGGTGAAGCGGCGCAGGTCCCCCCAGCGGCGGTCGCGGATCTGGATGAAGCCCGGCCCCTGACGCCAGACCAGCTTGCACAGGTAGTGCCGGGTCTGCCAGGCGTGCAGTGCCTCCTCGGCGTTCTCGAGGCCGGTGATGGTGCGGGGCGGCTGAAGGTGGGACAGCACCTTCCACTGGTGGGCGGCGTCCTGTGGCGACAGCCGGAGGTCCCAGTCGACGGAGACGGCCCGTGCGGTGAGATCGCGGACCAGACACAGCCGGTCGACGATTCCGCGATGGGCCGCGGGGTCGTCGGTGGACAGGTCGACGGTGGTGTCCAGTTCGGCGTGGCGCACGCCCAGGTCCCACAGACGGTCGGCCTGCCGGGTCCGGGGAGTCACGGGGAGGGGCCCCAGCGACATGCCCGGCAGGCCACGGGCTTGTGGGTCGAGGTCACGCCAGGCTCGAATCGTGAAGTTCGGTGCGGTGGCTGTCATGTAGGTCCTTCGTCGGGTCGGGCGGCCGGGCGACCGGGCGGCCGGAGGGTGAGGCGACCGGCGCTCAGGACGAGGCGGGCGCGGGCACGGCACCGGCCTCGGCACCGGCCTCGGCACCGGCCTGGGCCTTGGCTTCGGTCGGGGTCCGGCTGTGGGTGTGGCGCATGTAGTCCAGACGCAGCAGGTCCTGGTTCACGGCGGCGGGCGCGATGTGCACGTACTGGCCCGCGTCGGTGAACACGATGCCCTGGGTGACCCACTCATGGAGGAGGGCCTCGAGATCGTGCGGTGTGCACCGTGCGCCGCCCTGGGAGTCGGCGGCCGACGTCAGTTTGCGGTGCAGTGCCACGATGGTGTGAGGTTGGTCAAGGAGGCGGAAGAGCGCGGTCTCAAGCGGATCGGTGAGCTGCATGGTCCGCCAGGTGAAGAACGGCCGCCTGCTGACCAGCACGATCCGCTCACCCAGGTCGGTGTGGGTCAGGCGGGCGTCGGTGTGGTGCTTCTTCCAGGCGGCGATGCCGTCGTTGAGGAGGGCGACGGTCGGCTCGGTGATACCGCGCTCCGGGGCCTGGAAGACGTAGGCCAGGTCGTGCAGTTCCGCCTCGGGCAGGTCGTAGGTGAAAAGGTAGTGCTCCTCGGGCCGCAGTCCGGTGAAGCCCAGTTCGGGGCGCTTGAAGTAGGGGCTGAAGCGTTCGATGGCGATACGGGCGGACAGGTCGACCGGTGGGTTGAGATGTTCCAGGGCGGGCAGCTGCCGGATGACGGGCTCGTAGTCCTCCGCGGTCTCTCCGGGGAAACCGTGCAGGTAGTTCCATGACACCGACAGTCCGGTCTCCGCCGCGTCGCGGAGCATGCGTACGTTCTGGCAGCCGCTGACTCCCTTGTCCATGAGGTCGAGGACGCGGCTGTTGAGGCTTTCGATGCCCGGCTGGACGTAGATGAGCCCGGCGTCCGCCAGCACCTGCAGCTGAGGGCGGCGCATGTTGGCCTTGATCTCGATGTGCATCCGCAGGTCGTAGCCGCTGTCGATGATGCGGGGCAGGACGGTGGACAGGTAGCGCATGTCCAGGATGTTGTCGACCACGTACATGTCGAGCACCCGGTGACGTTCCGCCAGGTCCATGATCTCCCGGTAGAACGTGTCGGGGCTCTTGCTGCGGAACTCCATGAAGGAGCCGTTCAGGCCGCAGAAGGTGCAGTGGTGCTTCTCTCCCCACCAGCAGCCGCGTGCGCCCTCGACGACCAGTTTCGGCTCCACCCAGCTGTGTGCCACGGACGCGGCGAGACGTTCGAAGTAGCCGCTGTAGTCGGGAGGCAGGATGGCCGCGGGCGGCAGCGGGCCGGTGGGCATGGGGTTGGCGGTGTGCGCCGACCCGGTCGTGCGGTGGCACAGCCCCGGGATCGAAGCCGCGGCGGCCGGGTCGCCGTCCCGCAGCGCGGTCAGCAGCCGGGGAAAGGCGTGCTCGCCCTCGCCGCGGATCACATAGTCGACGAAGGGGAAGTTCCGGTGGACCGCGGCACCCTGCTCGGCATCACAGTTGGCCCCGCCCATGACGGTCACGATGTGCGGCGCGAGGCCCTTGATCTGCCGGGCCGCCGCCAGCGCGGCGGTGTTCTGCTGGAAGGTGGAGGTGAACCCGACCACGTCGGGCCGCAGGTCCACGACCCGGCGGGCCACCTCGGCGACGAACTCGGGTACGGCGCGGTGCAGTTCGCGGGTCATGCGCATCCGGGAGCGGCGCAGCTTCGGCGACATCACGTCGACGAACTCCGACTCCTTCCACGCCGGGTCGTCGTAGAGCGCGGAGGAGAACACCCAGTCACCGCAGCCGAGGAAATAGGAGGAGAGGGCGTAGTACTCGTAGTCCTCGGCGGTGAACTCGGTGCGGCTGGTGATCCAGTCGGTGAACTCGAGATTGGCGTGCAGCACCTCGCACGTGGCGTCCTGGACGTGTTCGTCGACGCTTCGTTTCAGGATGCCGAGCGCCAGGGAGGGCAGGTCTATCGGGGACCAGGGCATGTTGACGAGAAGAACGCGCACGGTGGGCTCCTTGCGCACGGGCGGCTGGCGGGACGGGAGGCGCGGGAGGGAGCCCGGCCGGCCCGTGTCGAGTCGGGCCGGCCGGGCCGTGGGTCACTCCTCGTCGTCGCTCTCGGCGGCGTTGCGGAACGGGATGGTGATGGTGATGCCGATGCCCGGCTTCCGGTTCTCCTCGTCGCCTGCGAGCGGGTCGTTGTGGATGATGTCCTTCTGCATGGTCGTCCTCCTTCTCGGGTTCATGACGTGTTCCTCGGGCGGGTGGTGCTGTGCACGACCCGGTCCCGCTGAGTCGGTCAGCGGGACCGGGGTCCTCCCGGACGTGCCGGGGGACGCGAGGGGGCGCCGGGCGCCGGGGCGGGCAGATGTGTGCGCAGGAAGGTCAGGGATCGGCGCAGGACGGCGACGTGCGTCGCACCGTCGTAGCCGTCGTGGCCGGTGTCGAGCCACATCTGCTCGTGGGGCACGTCCGCGCGGGCCAGGGCGTCGAGGTAGCTGCGGATCTGTTCGGGCGGGCACTTCACGTCCCTGTCCGCGCCGACCACGAGCAGGGGCGCCTGCACCTCCGCCGCGAAGGTGAGGGGCGAGCTGTGGGCGTAACGTTCCGGCACCTGTTGCGGAGTGCCGCCGAACCAGCGGACGTCCAGGGCGCGCAGCGCGGGTGTGGTCGTCCGGTGGGCGGTCACCCAGTCGGCGACGGGTTTCACCGCGACGCCGGCCTGCCACAGCGTCGGGCGGGTCCCGAGGGCGAGCAGCACCAGGTACGCCCCCCAGGAGACCCCCCACAGGGCCGTGGCGCGGTCGTCGGCGAGCCCGCGCCGGACGAGATCGGCCCGGACGGCGGCGAGGTCGTCCACCTGGGGGTGGCCGACGCCGGCTTCGGAGGCCCGCCGCCAGCGGGGACCGTAGCCGGTCGATCCGCGGTAGTTGACCCGTGCGACGGCGTAGCCGGAGGCGACCAGCGAGTGAACCGTGGCGTCGTAGGCGTCCCGGTCGTGGTCGGCGGGCCCGCCGTGCACCACGAACACGGTCGGCGGCGCTGCGGCGCCGGCGCCCGCCCCGTCGAGCGGGTGGTCGTCGGAGCGCGGCAGGCTCAGCAGGGTGTGGACCGGGCCGTGGGGCGTCGGCGTCCACAGCTCGGTGTGCCGCCCGGGTACGCGCGGCAGGAGACCGGGCGTCGGCAGGGCGATCCCATCGGTGGCGTGTGGTACCGGCGGGTGGGCGGTGTCCGTCCACAGGTAGTGCAGTCCGCCGCCCGCACGCGGGGCCGCGTCGAGCAGGCTGCCCGGGGGAGTGGGCACGACGCGACGGGTACGGCTGTGCAGGGACACCCGGTGCAGCATGGAGCGGCCGTGGCGTTCCTGGCGCACCAGCACGTCGTCGGTGTGGGGGTACCAGGCGGCGGTGATCTCCGTGTCGAAGCCGCACCAGGAGTGGGCGACCAGGCCGCGGTGCGGCGTCCACGTCGCCAGCCGGTAGCCGTCCTCCACCTCGTGCACCAGCAGCAGCTCGGACCGCCCGGGTCGCGGCGAGAAGCCCCGGCACCAGAACTTGCCTGCGGGGCTGCCGGTTTCGGGCAGCTCGGCGACGACCCGGCCCGTCGAGGTGACGACGGTGACGGTCGCGTCGCCGTCGGACACGGCCGCGAGGGCCACCAGGTCGCCTTCCGGCGTGATGCCGCCCAGCCGGCCCTCCCCGGCGACGCCGAGGATCTCGCGCGGCGCCCGCCCGCGCCGTCCCACCAGCAGCCTCGTGCCGCCGTTGCGGAGTGCGAGCGCCGCCGCGACCGTCCCGTCGGCCGTGAGCGCCAGACCGCGTGGCAGCCCGGTCGGGGCCCCCGGCAGACCGGGCAGCCGGCAGCCGCCGTCGAACGGCTGGAACCACCAGTGTCCTCGGCCGTCGGCGTCCTCGTCGAACCACCACACGTACGCGTCGGCGTCGATGGCGCAGTGCACCGTGCCTTCGGGTCGGTCCGTGACCTGCCGGGTGGTCCGGGTGGCCGCGTTCCACGTGAATACCTCGCAGCGGCCCCCGGCGTCGGCCGTCAGCACCATCCGACGGGCGTCGCGCGGGCACACGTGCGGCAGGGCGCTGAGGAAGACGTTGAAGGTGTCACCCACGGCCGTCTCCCGTCCCGGCGGCAGCCGCAGCGCCAGCGCGCAGTGCGGCAGGCGCCCTGAGCTGCGTGTACACGGCCAGCACGGCGAACAGAGCGGTGCACAGCAGCGCGGGCGTGCGGAGGTTCCAGGCGGTGACCAGAACGGCGGCGAGCGCCGGTGCACCCGCCGCGGTCAGCGCGGAGACCGAGCCGAGCACGCTCGCGGTGCGCGACTGGAGGGCCGCCGGTGTGCACGCGACGGCGGCGCTGGACAGGACCACGGTGATCATCGGCACCAGCAGGGACAGCCCGGCGAACGCCACTCCCCAGCCGGTCGCAGCGTCCGCCCACATCAGGGAGCCGCACGGCAGCGGCAGCAGCCACGCGGTCAGGGTCAGCAGGCGGACCGCACCGAACCGTCGTACGAGAGGGGCCGCGACCAGCGAGCCCAGCAGACCGGCTGCTCCGGACGCGGCGAGGACCAGGCCGAGCGCCGCGCTGCGCGCGTCGGCGCCCAGCCGGAACAGCGCCGTGTAGAACAGCAGCGTCAGGGCGCCCCCGGCCGTCGACGTCCAGACCAGGACGAGGCGCAGCACCGGAGAGACGGCCACCGTGACCACGCCGGCTCTCGCGGCGCCGAACCGTTCGGTCCACCTCCCGCGCCGACCGGAGTCCTCGCCCGACGGCGTGGCCGGGGCCGGGGCGGGTGTGTCGAGGGGGGCGCGGATGGCCCGTACGCCCAGCGCGGCCGCCGCGTAGGAGAGGGCGTCGGCCAGGAAGGGCACCGGCCGGGCGAGCTGGAACAGGGCCCCGCCGAGCGCCGGACCCGCGATCAGCGAGACCTGGTCGCCCATCTGCATCCCGGCCGCCGCCCGGGGCAGTTCGTCGACGGTGGCCAGGTGGACGAGGGCTCCGCGCGATGCGGCCTCGTAGGCCACCGCGCACAGCCGCTCCGTCAGGGCCAGGGACACCACGACCCATAACGCGGGGTGGCCCAGACAGGTCAGAGCCAGTACCCCCGTCGTGAGGGCCGCGAGAGCCGCCGAACCCGTCATGAGGCGCCGCCGCCGACCCCGGTCGGCCGGTACCGCGACGAGCGGCCCGAGGACGACCCCGGTGAGCGCGGCGACGCCGGCCAGCGAACCCGCGGTGCCGGGGCTGTGGCCGAGCTCCAGGAGCAGCAGCGGGAGGACCAGCCCGGAGGCCTGGCTGCCGAGCCCGTCGACCGCGTTGACCCACCACAAGATCCTGAGGTCCCGGTCTGCCCGCGCGGGCGGATCGGGCCGGTCGCCGGCGCCGCCGACCGGTTCGCCGGGGCGCTCGCGGCCCGGCCGGTGCACGCGCCCGAGTTCCCGCGGGTCCGGCCGCTCCGCGCGGCGCGGCCGCTCGGCGGCGGGGGAATGCTTGTCGTGCGCTGGAGCGGGCCCGCCGGGCGGCCGGCGGATCGGTGACGCGTCGACGTTCCCCACCCCCCGTACGACCGGGAGGCCGCGCCGGACGGCCGGCTCCCACGTGTTGAAAGTGTGTGAACTGTGAAAGTGAGCGGGAGCCTAACCATTGCAGAACGTCAGCGACAAGTGCCGCACAGTGCGGAATCGTCGCCTGATACGAGGACATATGGCCGAGGACCGACTGGCCACGAACGAGGGCCCGTGCAGACGGGGAGGGCCAGGCGGCCGACGCGGCGCTCCGCCTGCGTGAGCCCTTCCGATTCACATCCGCATATCGACGGCGTTGCACTCCGCGCTTCCCGTGACGCGGGACGGAGCGTGTACATGGCAGGGCACATGTTCCTGTTCCCCATGTCCTGCGCCCCCGTTGGGCCCGCGTCCCCGGCCCCGGAAACGGTTGCGCAGCCGAACCCGGACGTCTGTGAACGACGCCGGCGAAACGCGGGGCGCTCCTTCGGTGCGGCCCGGAGTGCCGCACCGGGATCTCCCGTGTCCGTGGCGGCTGTGCGAGGCATTGGCCGACAATCCGCTCTCCGCGCTCTCAAATCTCGGTCAAGACCCGGGGAGCGTCGGTGGATCCCGCCTCCGCTCCGTGTGACTCCCGTGCGGGCCGTCGAGGCCGAGGAGTCGGAAGAATTTCTGCAGGTTTCGGGCCACGTCGTGCTCCCCGCCCTTGTCACCGAAGTCGACCGCGGGCAGGGTGGCCGGATCGGGCCGGTCGTCGCGGAGGGGACCGGCACGCGCCGTGGGCGATCCGGTGTGAGGCGACGCGAGTCGCTCCGGCCGCGGCACTCGAACCGCGGCGAGAGCGCACACACAGGCAGTGGGTTTCGCGGACTCCCCTCGGGGGTTGCGACGTCACGGGGTTGCGACGTCACAGTCGTTCGAGACCTCCGAGCGGACAGGGCGCCCACCGCGACGCATCCCGGGCTGCGAGTGGCCCTACCGAGGTGTGTCGTGGCCGCCGACGGCGTCCGCCAGTGCGGCGGCGGCAGCGGCCAGGTCCGTGCGGATCGCCCGCTCGTGCGGCAGTAGATCCTGCTCTCTGCCGACGACCGACACGGCAGCCCTGATGCGTCCGTCGGGGTCGCGCACCGGGACCGCGTATTCGGCGACCCCGTGTTCGAACTCCCCGTGCGCGGCGACGATGCCGCGCACACGGTCGCGGTCGTTGGCCGCGACGAGTTCCTCGGCGCTGTGGGCCGCGTCGGGGCCGCCGACACCGATCAGTTCGTAGTCGTCGAGCAGGACGGCGATCTCCTCGGCGGTGTGGTCGAGGAGAAGCGCGCGGCCTGCGCCGGTGCACCAGCACGGGGTGACGAGACTCGCCCGGCCCTGCCACTCCTGGGCGAAGCCCGCGGCGGCCTCGGCGCGCAGCAGTCGGACCTGGACGCCGTCGCGGACGGAGAGCCGTGCGCCGGCGCCGTGCGCCACGGCCATGCGGCGCAGGAGCGGGCGGCTGCGCCGGAGCAGGCCCGGGTGCAGGGACGCGGCCGTGGCGAAGAACGCGTCGCCGGCGCGCAGCGTCGCGTCGTCGAGGCGTTCGAGGAAGCCCTTGTCGCACAGGTCCTGAGTGGTGCGTGACGCCTTGCTGCGTTCGATGCCGACCTCGCCCGCGAGCCTGCTGACGTTGAAGCCGGTCCGGCCGGAGGCCTCGCGGTCCAGCACGGTGTTGACCACTCGCAGGGCCATACGCAGCGAGGAGGCCGTTCCCAGGCCCGTCTGTCCGGGGGCGGGGCGGTTCGTCGTCACGACCGCACTATATGCGAGCCGGTGTTCAGCGGCCCGGGGCAGCGGTCCGCGGGCCGCCGGGCCCGCGCGGCCACTTCTCGGCAACGCGGGCCAGGCAGGGCAACGCGGGCCAGGCAGGGCGGCGCGGGCTCGGCACGGCGGCGCGGGCCTGGCAGGGATCTACGGAGCGGGCCCGGCGCGACCCGACGCTTCGGCGCAGGACAAGCGGCACGCGCCGGTGCGCATCGGCAGTCCTCTCGGACGTTTCGGCATGGCCGTGCTGACGCGCCGGGGCGTGACGCTGTGCGTGGTCACGCCGCCAAGGGGTGGCGCTGACGGAAAAGGAGGAGGTCCGGATGACCCGCTACGATCTCGCGCTCATCGGATTCGGTGGTGTGAACCGTGCGCTCGCCGAACTTATCGCCGAACGCGAAGACACGCTGGAGGCCGAACTCGGCTTCGCGCTGCGGGTGGTGGCCATCACCGACCTGCGGGCCGGATCACTCGTGCGGACGGACGGCGGCGGGATAGACCTGGCACCGCTGCTCGCCGTGACACCGGCTGAACTCGACTTCTCGGGACTGGTGGGCGGCAGCCCCGACCCCCGCAACGAATGGGTCATCCGCGAGGTTCCCGCCGACATCGTGGCCGAGGCCACCTTCACCAACCCCACGGACGGTGAGCCCGCGCTGTCCCACGTACGGTGGGCCGTCGAGGCCGGCAAGCACGTGTGCACCACCAACAAGGGGCCGGTCGCCCTGCACGGCGGCGCCTTGAAGGAACTCGCGCGGCGGCACGGCGTGTGCTTCGAGTTCGAGGGAACCGTGATGTCGGGCACCCCGGTGTTGCGCACCGCGCGCCGGATGTTCGGCGGGCTGGCCGTGAACGGCTTCGAAGGTGTCATGAACGGCACCTCCAACTACGTCCTCGGCCGCGTGGAGTCCGGGCTGTCCTTCGCGGACGCCGTCGCCGAGGCCCAGTCCCTGGGATACGCGGAGGCCGACCCGACGGCCGACATCGAGGGGTACGACGTCCAGCTGAAGGTGATGATTCTCGCCGGTGAGGTGCTCGGAGCCGACCTCGGGCGCGCGGACGTGCCCTGCACCGGACTCTCCGCCCTCACCGCCGACGACGTCCGCCGCGCAGCGGCCGAGGGTCTGCGCTGGAAGCTGGTCGGCTCGGCCTGCAGGCGTCCGGACGGCACGGTCGAGGCCCGGGTCGCGCCGGTCGCGCTGCCCACCGAGCACGCGCTCGCCGGGGTTTCCGGGCCCGTCAACGCCGTCGCCTTCCACACCGACCTGCTGGGTACCGTCACGGTCGCCGGGCCCGGCGCCGGACGCGTCGAGACGGCCTACGCCCTGCTGTCGGACGTCATCGGCATCCACGAGCGGACCGCGACGCTCGCGGACGTCGAGACCCTCGAGGAGGCCGGCCGTGCCTGACACCGCCCTGAGCACCACCGCCCCGAACACCGGGCCGGGCACCGGCCTGACCGACCACGAGCAGGTCGGCGACGGCATGGCTGTCGTGCGCAACCCCTACAGCGGCGAGGCCGTCGGCTCGGTGTGTCTCACCCCGGCCGCCTCGGTGGGCGACGTCCTGCGGCGGGCCCGCGAGGGGCGGGCCAAGGCCCGTGGGCTCTCCCGCGCCGCCCGCGCGGCCGTGCTCGACGGCGCGGCCCGGCTGGTCGAGGAGCGCGCCGAGTCCTTCGCCCGGCTGATCGTCGCCGAGGCGGGCAAGACCTTGGTCCAGGCCCGCAAGGAGACCTCTCGCGCGGTCAACACCCTGCGTCTGTCGGCCGCCGAGGCGCGCCGCAACGCGGGCGAGGTGGTGCCGTTCGACGCCTACGCGGGATCGGAGGGGCGCCTGGGCTGGTTCACGCGCGAGCCGCTGGGCGTCATCGCGGCAGTCACGCCGTACAACGACCCGCTCAACCTGGTCGCCCACAAGCTGGGGCCGGCGATCGCGGGCGGCAACGCCGTCGTGCTCAAACCTTCCCTGCTCACCCCGCTGTCCGCGCTGCGGCTGGTCGACACGCTGGTGGAGGCGGGGCTGCCGGACGAGGTGGTGACCGTGGTCAACGGCGGCGCCGAACTGGGGGCCGCCGTGGTGGCCGCGCCGGAGGTGCGCATGGTGTCCTTCACCGGCGGTTTCCGCGCGGGTGAGGCCGTCGCCCGCTCGGCGGGGCTGAAGAAGCTCGCCATGGACCTGGGCGGCAACGCCCCCGTCGTCGTCCTGGCCGACGCGGACCTGGACGCGGCGGTCGAGGCCTGCGTGTCCGGTGCGTTCTGGGCGGCCGGGCAGAACTGCATCGGCACCCAGCGGATACTCGTCGAGCGCGAGGTGTACACGGCGTTCCGGGACGCCTTCGTCGAGCGCACGCGGCGGCTGCGCGCCGGCGACCCGGTGGACGGGCGCACCGACGTCGGCCCCATGATCAGTGCACGGGCGGCGGCCGCTGCCGAGAGGACGGTCGCAGCCGCGCTCGCGCGGGGCGCGCGGCTGCTGTGCGGACACGAGCGGGACGGCAGTCTGTACGCCCCCACCGTGCTGGAGGACGTGCCGGGGGCCTCGGAACTGTGGCGGGAGGAGGTGTTCGCGCCGGTCGTCGTGCTTCAGGCCGTGGACTCCTTCGAGGAGGCCGTGGAGCGGGCCAACGAGATCGACTTCAGCCTGCACGCGGGCGTCTTCACGAGCTCGCTGGATCGCGCGATGGCCGCGGCACGGCTGCTGGAGGCAGGCGGGGTGATGATCAACGACTCCTCCGACTACCGCTTCGACGCCATGCCCTTCGGCGGCTTCAAGTACGGCAGCATGGGCCGCGAAGGCGTGCGTTTCGCCTATGAGGAGATGACCCAGCCAAAGGTCGTCTGCCTCAACAGGGGGTCGGCGTGAGCGGGTCCGACGCCGAAGCGACGCCGAGTCCGCGGCGTCGGCAGGTGCGCAGGTGCGCGTCGAGTCCGGCGTGCTGGGGGATGCGCCGGTGCTCGCGGAGGCGTACCGGGGCGCGCACACCGCGCGCCCCGGACAGTTCCGCGTCAGCGGTGTCC
The DNA here is from genome assembly GCF_042737375.1 of Streptomyces sp. NPDC060000. NCBI lineage: Bacteria > Bacillati > Actinomycetota > Actinomycetes > Kitasatosporales > Streptomycetaceae > Streptomyces > Streptomyces sp. NPDC060000. Next base: position 2,657 of record NZ_JBHWUU010000110.1, on the reverse strand, counting down.
CCGTCTGCGTCCACCTCCACCTCGTACGCGCCCACGGCACCCTCGCTCTGGGTCCTCGACGAACGCCATATGGGGGCAGGCTGGGGCGACGTGGTAGCGGTCACGGCAGACCCAAAGGACCCGAGAGTGTGACGCACACCCACAAGGCCCTCTGTCGGATCGGTGTCCTGCCGGGACCGAAGGGTGACCGCACGATCCGATCACCGAGGCGGAACCTGGGTCGTTGCCCAGGCGGAACCGGGGGGGTTCCGCCCGGGCGGGACCGGCGGTGTGCCGGGCGTGGTGGGTGTGCGGGTGGGTGTGGGTCAACGGGTGTAGGTGCTTCGGTGCTCCTTGAGGGAGGCGCAGTTGGAGCCGGTCACCTGTACGTAGGTGTTGGCGATGACGCCGCCCCAGTCGACGCAGTGGCCCTTGCCGATGACGTAGGAGGGTCCTGCGTACGAGGTGTAGCGCCCGTAGTCGTCGTCGCCTTCGTTGGTGTCGGGGACATAGATCCAGGCGGACATGTCCACGGCGGTGCCCGGGTTGCTGCGGATGGTGACGACACAGTTGTTGCCGTTGGCGGCGTTGTAGGTGAGGTAGACGGTACCCAGCGAGCCGATGGCGGCGGAGTTCACGGTCTTGTAGCCGCTTCCGCAGACTTTCTGCGGGGTGGTGTTGGGTGCGGCGGAGGCGGGTGCCGCCAGGGCGGTGGTGGCCCCCACCGACAGAGCGGCCAGTGCGGCGGCGCCCAGCATGGAATGAGTGAAGCGCATATTTCCCCCTTGTGTGCTTAGGAGTGAGTTGCTCCTGTCTTATGTGACAGGCAGGGCCTTCAGATGGTTGTGCCTGAGTTACTGACGTTTTCGGTCATAACTGGCAGCACACTTGGCTGAGTTGTGACGCAACCGGAGGGGGCGTGAGCGGTGCGTGCCGGGTTCGGGCTGCATGGGCTGACGTGAAAGTGCCCTCGTTCTCGCTCCGACCCGCCAGGTCACCCGTCTGGAGAAGCAGCACCGGGAAGAAGTCCGCACGTCATGGACCAAACAATCCCGCGGCGGACTCGAAGCCGCACGTCGGAACGCGAACCCGACGTCCTTTCCGCTGCCGCCGGCTTGCCACCCTTCCCTCGGCGGCGGCTCGATCAACGCCCAGCGGGCATCGGACAGGTCACTCGGATACGCACGGCGTTCGGGCATGACCAGGTGATACCGCCGGACAAGGGGCGTGCGCCCAGGAGTGTGTCCCGGCGTTGGAAAGCACGGGCCAGGTGGCCTCGTCAGGAACTGCTCCTGGCGCAACCTTTGTGACGGCCGCATCATGAAGTCCCGCTTGACGGCCTCTCCATTTGAGTAGCCGTACTCAGGCGTGTGGCAGTCCGTCCGCCTCAGCATGGTGAACATGTTGAAGTGGGTCCTGGACTTTGCCCTGTCGGTCCTGTTGTCAGGGTTCGAAGTGGCGGCGCTGGTTGCCTTCTGGTTCGTCGAAGGCATGAAGACGTGGGCTGCCAAGGGAAGGCCGGTGCCCGGTGAGACGAGTCGGCTCTTCCTGGTACTGAGTGTGGGGTCGACTTCCTCGGCACTGATCAGCTACGGCTTCTCCCGGGCTGATCTGCTGGTGGCCTGCGCGTCTCAGGCGGTCTTGGCTGCACTTCTCGCGTTGCTTTTGATCCTGGGTGCAGGAACCGAAGGCGGCAAGCGGATAAGCAGATACCGATTACGGAGCCGTCTTCGCCGAGAACGTCGTCGCTGGCACGCGTCCCAGCACGAAGGCAGTGGACGTGCATCGGCTCCGGTCCGCCGGTGCTGGCGGCGGTGGTGACCCATTGTCACTGAGGTTTTGGCAACGCCATGATCTCGTGAGGTGACTCGGCCCAGGGGGTGTCGCGAGCCGCGATGAGTCCTGCGGCGTCCGCTGGTCGTACTGTCGAACCCGTCACCGAGGAGGACTTCTGATGCGCAGCGTGACCTATTCGATGAGCGTCTCACTGGACGGCTACATCGTCGGGCCGGACGGCGGCTTCGACTGGACGGCGCCCAACGAGGAGGTCTTTCGCTTCGCCACCGACGAGGTGCGAGAGGTCGGTGTCCACCTGTTGGGGCGACGGCTGTACGAGACGATGCTGTACTGGGAGACCGTCGACCAGAATCCATCGCTCGACTTCCCAACGCTCGAGTTCGCCGCGATCTGGAAGCCGCTCCCCAAGGTGGTGTTCTCCACCACGCTCTCGGCGGTACAGGGCAATGCCCGCCTGGCCTCCGGCGGCCTGGCGGGCGAGATCGAGCGATTGAGAGCCGAGCCGGGGGACGGCAACATCGCGATCGGCGGCGCGACTCTCGCCGCCGAGGCGGCCGCGTTGGATCTGATCGACGAGTATCGGGTCAGGGTCTACCCGGTGCTGGTCGGCGGCGGCATTCCGTTCTTCCCCCAGCACGAGCGCCGGGTGGATCTCGAGCTCGTCGAGACCCGCACCTTCCGCTCCAGAGTCGTCTACCTCCGCTACCGCGTGGCGCGTTAGTACTGCAACGGTGTTTGTTCTGAGTGCTGGGCAGTTTTCATGGGCTGTGTCCGCGTCGTTTGTAGTGACTGAGCCTTTTCCAACCTCCCGCGTTAGTTCGGACGTAGAGGAACAAGCCAGGAAGCGATGGCTGGTCCGCTGGCCGGAACAGAAGGCGACT